>JAGOSU010000026.1 GCA_018062165.1 Minisyncoccota bacterium | reverse complement strand
GGCTGGATTGATGTCCGCCGGGACCAGGGAAAGATGGTCTTCTTTGATTTCCGCGACCGCAGCGGGTTCGTACAGGGTGTCGTACTCCCGAAGAGCGAGGCACTTGAGGCTGCTAAGGAGACGAGGCATGAGTATGTGGTGTCCGTAACTGGCATCGTCAACAAGCGCCCTGAGAAGAACGCGCAGGCAGGGAAGCAGAACGGCGATATTGAGCTTGAGATTACGGGTATTGAGGTGCTCGCCAAGGCGCAGGAGCTTCCGTTTGAGAAAGACACTGAGCTCAACATTGATACTCGTTTCGATTACCGTCCGTTCACGCTGCGCAGTGAGCGCGACCGCGATATCTTCTCCATGCAGGCAACTATTGTTGCTGAGTACCGCGCGTCTCTTGCACGCCAGGGCTTCATGGACTTCCAAGCTCCAGCACTCGTTGGCGGAGACGCCGAGGGAGGTTCTGCCGTCTTCAAGGTGCAGTACTTCAAGGACCAAACTGCCTACCTTGCAACAAGTCCTCAACTCTACAAGCAGATAATGGTGGGGGCCTTTGAGCGCGCGTACACCATCGCAAAGATTTTCCGTGCCGAGAAAAGTGCTACTACTCGCCACCTCTCAGAGCTCACTCAGATGGACTTCGAGATGGGATTCATCAAGGACGAGCGCGATGTTATGGCGGTGCTCGAAACCGTCGTTCGTGATGTAGTCACTAACGTTGCCACTAAGCACGCGGCTACCTTCGAGCGCATGAAGGTCGCGGTGCCCGCCCTTGGCGAGAAGTTCCCAGTCCTTACCCTTGAAGAAGCGCACAAGCAGCTTGGCGTTCCTGCTGAGGACGACATGACGCCTGAGCACGAGCGCAACATCTGTGAATGGGCGCTTAAGGAGCACGGGAGCGACTTTGTATTCATCACCCGCTTCCCAACAGAGGCACGCGCCTTCTACACCATGAGTGCCGAGGGGAGGCTCTCCAAGGGCTTCGACCTTCTCTTCCGAGGTCTTGAGATCAACTCCGGAGCCCAGCGCATCCATGACTATGACGAGATGGTTGCTCGCATCAAGGAGCGCGGCATGGACCCAGAGAAGTTCACCTTCTATCTCCAGGCCTTCAAGTACGGGTTGCCGCCACACGGAGGATGCTCGACTGGTCTTGAGCGCTTCACCATGAAGATGCTCGACCTTGAGAACGTGAAGGAGGCATCTGCCTTCCCGCGCGACATGAACCGCATCGACACACTGTTGTCGCACAACTGATATGAAATTCACCTTCGCAAAGTCCCTCGATGTCGCTCCTAAAGGCTTTGTGCGCGTGAAGCTTACGGAAGAGCCCTCTAACATCAAGCGCGTTATACGTGAGGATGGTGTCGTCTCCCTTGAGATAGGAGCAGGGAAGCCAGGGGAAATGAATCTTCGCCGATTCATTATTCTTTGCCGCGCAATCATTCAGGCAGCAAAAACCAACAAGTTTCGAAAGATTGCTCTCCAGTTCGATGTAACCCCGAAGCTCTTTGCAAATCTGCAGGGCACATCACCAGAGGAAATCAGCTCGATTGCAGCGCAGAATTTCGAGATGGCAAACTTCGAGTTCAACTCTTTCAAAACGAAGCCGAAGGAAGGATTCTTCTGTGTGGATGAGATGTACCTTTGCGGAAAGTCCTCGAAAGCCATCGAAGCGGCGGCGCGTAAAGGTCAACTCATTGGCCAGGCAGTGAACGACTGTCGTGAGCTCTGCAATACTCCTTCAAGCGACATGCCTCCAATGAAACTCGGGCAGGCAGCTAAGGTGGCGGTGAAAGGCCTCCCAGTAACAGTCGCGGTCTTTGGGCGAAAGCAGATGGAGAAGATGGGCATGGGTGCGGTTGTCGGTGTCGGTAAAGGTTCGGCTGAGGAACCGGCGTTCATCGTCATGGACTACAAGGGAGGGAAGGGGCAGCCTATCGTACTTGCAGGCAAAGGCGTTACCTTTGACTCGGGAGGCATCAATCTTAAGACCGACGGAGGGCACGAAATGCACATGGATATGTCAGGTGGCGCTGCCGTCATACACACCGTAGCGCTCGCCGCACGTCTCAAACTTAAGAAGCGCGTCATCGGTCTTATTCCAGCGGTGGAGAACATGCCGGGCCAACATGCGTACCGCATTCATGACGTCCTCAAGTCCCTCTCAGGAAAAACCATCGAGGTGCTGAATACGGACGCCGAAGGACGCGTCATTCTCTCGGATGCCATTACGTACGCGAAGAAATTCAAGCCATCGGTTGTCATTGATGTGGCAACGTTGACCGGCGCTGCCATGGTCGCACTCGGACAGTACGCAAGCGCAGTCTTCTCTCGCGACGACAAGCTCGCGACAACACTCTCAGAACTAGGAGAAGAAACTGGTGACTACGTCTGGCGCCTTCCGCTCTGGGATGAATATGAAGCCGAGGTCAAGGGAACGGTGGGAGACGTGGCTAATGCGCAGATGGGCAAGGTGCGCTACGGCGGAGCAATCAATGGTGCAATGTTCCTGTGGCAGTTTGCCAAAGACTTGGAGTGCCCTTGGGCACACCTTGATATCGCGCCTCGTATGACCGCAACTTCGGACGAGGAACTTGCCAAGGGTTCAGCTGGTCCTGCCGTCCGGCTCCTCGCAGCTTTTATAGAGAAATGGAAGGCGTAGGATTCGTCGTTCGCACTCCTGCCTATGAGGGCCCGTTCGCCCTCGTCCTTGAGCTGATAGAGAAGCGCAAGCTTTTGGTGAATGACCTGTCCCTTTCGCAGGTGACGGATGATTTCATTGCACACGTCAAAGGACAGGCCGAGTTCCCGATGGAGGATGCGGCAGATTTCATACAGGTTGCCGCAACACTGCTTTTGATTAAGTCGAAGTCGCTCATTCCGGACCTTGAACTCACCGGAGAAGAGGAGGAAGACGTCGAAGACTTCAAACGCAGACTCATCATGTACGAGAAGGCGAGAGAAGCAGCTCGCGAGCTTTCGCGCATTTACGGAAGGCAGGTGATGGTCCCGGCAGGAGAGCGAGCACCAGAGGCAATGTTCGCGCCGAGCAAGGACGCAACACTTCCTAATCTCGAGAAGGCGCTTGCTGATGCACTGGCGGCACTCGAAGAGGTGGAGAAACTTCCAGAAGCAAGGGTTCGCCCTATGGTCACCATCGAAGAGATGATGGAGCGTCTCTTGGACCGTGTTCAGAGCAAGCTGTCGCTCTCGTTTAAAGAATTCTCAGGTAACACGAAAGAAAAGGTGGAGATAATTGTCTCCTTCCTCGCACTCCTTGAGCTTGTGAAGCAGGGCAGTGTTGATGCCGAGCAAGGAGAACATTTCTCTGATATTCGCATCAAAGACCTCACCACCGACGTTCCGAAGTACGGCTAGAGGATTGCAAAGAAGAATACGAGTGCGAGGAGGATGCGGTAGATACCGAACGGGATAAAGGTGTACTTCCTGATGAAGCCGAGGAACGCCTTGATGACGACCATCGCAACGATGAAGGAGGTAACGAACCCTATGGCAAGGAGTCCAAACTCATCCATCGTGAAGGAGTAGGAGTTCTTGAGCATGTCGTAGCCGGTAGCGGCAGCAATGGTGGGGACCGCAAGTAGGAAGGAAAACTCAACAATGGCGATGCGCGAAACACCAACGAGAAGACCGCCGATAATAGAAGCACCAGAACGGGAGACACCAGGAATGACTGCTATAGCCTGGGCAAGGCCTATCAAGAAGGCTTGGAGATAGGTGATGTCTTTCACTGACTGAGAAGCATCCTCCTTCTCCTTATGGAAGAGTTCAAGCGCAATAAGAATGATACCGCCTACTACGAGAGAGGCGAGAAGTACCTGCATGTTCTCGAAGAGATAGTCCTTGATGAAGTGATAGAGCACGAAGCCGATGATTGCAGTGGGGAGAAAGGCTGCCGTAAGGCGCTTCAGGATTCCTATATCGAGGAAGGAGCGCCAATAGAGGGCGACGACCGCCACAATGGCACCGAGCTGTATGGCCACCTCGTACGTCTTAAAGAAGTCAGTAACGGGGATGCCGAGAAGGTACCCGGTGAGAATGAGGTGACCGGTTGAAGAGACGGGAAGGAACTCGGTGATGCCCTCGACGAGACCTAAGATGACGCTATCCAGTGGGGTCATGGTTGCCGCCATTATACATCCCCAGAATCGCGGTTTTACGGCGCCGTACGTGTGCGGTATCCTGAGTAGCACTATGGCCCTCTCTCATGAGTCGCAACTTGAAGCCCTCCTCTTTGCGGCAGGAGAACCACTTCCTAAGAAACGATTAGCAACACTCCTTGGGATATCAGTAAGCGATCTCCAGTCTACTGCCGACCGTTTGCGCGAAACGCTCACTGACCGTGGCCTTGCATTGATTGAAACAAAAGATGAGCTCGATCTTAGGACAAGCCCTGAGGCCGCCGGACTCATGAAGAAACTGCGCGAGAGTGAATTGTCGCGCGACCTCGGGAAAGCAGGGCTCGAGACACTTGCTATCGTGCTCTACAAAGATGGTGCAACCCGAGGCGACATCGACTGGGTGCGTGGGGTGAACTCTTCGACTGCACTGCGTTCACTTCTCCTTCGCGGACTTATACGCCGCACCGAAGATTCCACCGACCGACGTCGTGCGTTCTATGAAGTAACCCCGGAGGCACTCGCACATCTTTCTGCCGGGAAGGTAAGTGACTTGCCGCGCTACGATGAATTCTCCGGTGCCCTCACGCGTGAAGCAGCAGCACAGACAACTGCAGAAACTCATGGAGACGAATAACTTTAAAACAGCAATAGACAGCGACCAGTTGCGGGAGGAGCGCGTCCGCACCGTCTTTTTGATTGCCATCGGACTTGCCGCTTTCGTCTCCTTTGTGTTCTTTCTCTCGCAGCATTCATTCCCCGTACACATTGCCAAGGAGCCTGAACCTGTTGTGTCCGTTGTAGACACGTATAAAGACGTAGTTCTTACTGCCAAGGCGGCAATTGTCTTTGACCTTTCAAACGGGCAGGTGCTCTACGGTAAGAATGCAGAAGCACAGCTTCCGCTCGCTTCACTCACGAAACTTCTTACGGTCTATGCCGCCGTCGACACGTTTGCTGATAACGCAACTATCACCATCTCCGAGGCAGCACTCGCACAAGAAGGAGACACCGGACTTATTGCAGGAGATCGTTTTTCACTCAAGGAACTTGCACGCTATGCGCTCGTTGCGTCTTCTAACGACGCTGCCGCTGCCATTTCAGAGGCCGCGGAAAATAAGCATGCGTATTCAGGCGCAACACTTCTAGCGAGCGCTGCTACCGCCGCAGGACTAACGCAGACGTATGCAGTTAATGGCACCGGTCTTGATGAGAGCCTTACCGTCTCCGGTGGTTACGGGTCTGCGCATGATATTGCTGTGCTTTCAGGTGGTCTTCTCGCGAAGGCTCCAGACATTGTTGAGGCCACGACTCATTCTTCAGTGACCGTAACTTCGCTTGATGGGAGGACTCTCACTCAGAAGAACACTAACCAGGAGGTACCGACGGTCCCAGGAGCACTTCTTTCAAAGACTGGATATACCGATTTGGCAGGAGGGAACCTCTCAGTGGTGTTTGACGCTGCTATGAATCACCCAATTGCCATCGTCGTCCTTGGCTCAACTCGAGAAGGCCGCTTTACGGACGTCGACCGATTGCTTGATGCCACTTTGGAGAAGTTCGCGACCATGCCATGATTTTCGACGCCGCACGAGTACTCATCCCGTTCGTTATCGCCTTCGTAATTGGCGTCTCCACTGCTCCGCTACTTACGCACTACCTATTCCGCCACAAGGCATGGAAGAAACAGGGAGGAAAAGGAAGGGGGATGGGAGATAGCAGTGGCACACCCCTCTTTGATGACCTGCATCGGGAACGGGAAGTCTCCACCCCTCGCATGGGCGGCATTCTTATTTGGTCAGCAACCCTTCTGACCGCAGCGCTCCTATGGATTTTGGCAGGACTGTTCGGTGAGCCTTGGGCGCGTTTTGATTTCGTCGATCGTGGTCAAACCTGGCTTCCAATCGTTGCACTCATAGTGGGTGCGCTCGTTGGACTCTTCGACGACATACTCGAAGTGACACGTAGTCGCGGCGGCCTCTCGCTTCCGTGGCGTCTTCTCATGGTGTCCGCTGTGGGGCTGTTCGCCGGGTGGTGGTTCTTCGAGAAGCTTGGTGTATCCGCAGTCGGGATTCCATTCATTGGTCCTTTTGAACTTGGCCTTCTGTTCGTTCCGTTCTTCATCGTTGTGATGCTCGCCATTTACGCCAGTGGCGTCATCGACGGCATTGATGGGCTTGCCGGTGGTGTCTTCGCCATTATCTTTATGACGTACGCGGGCATTGCGTTTGCACAGTCTCAGTTCGCGCTTGCGGCCTTTGCCGCAACGGTAGCTGGCGCTTTGTTTGCTTTCTTATGGTTTAACGTACCTCCCGCGCGATTTTATATGTCAGAGACGGGGAGTATGGCACTTACGCTTGCGTTAACCGTGACTGCCTTTTCAACCGATGTGCTTGGAGAGGGGGTCGGTGTAGCGGTGCTTCCAATTATCGCGCTTCCGCTTACGGTCACGGTTCTCACCAACGTGCTGCAGGTTCTCTGGAAGAAAGTCTTCAAGCGGAAGTTGTTCCGTATTGCGCCCATTCACCACCATTTCGAGACGATGGGCTGGCCTCCGTACAAGGTTGCTATGCGCTATTGGATTATCACCATCATCGCGGGCATCTTCGGGCTTGCGGTTGCTCTCCTTAAGTAATATGTCGTTCACTAAATCGAGCGTCTCGGGGGATAGGGTATTCGCTCTTATCGTTCTTGCGCTCGTCGTTGGTGGACTTGCTGCTTTCTCTTCGGCGGCGCTCGGGCTTCTCGCACGCCCTGACGGTTCTCCGTGGAAGCTCGCACTCACTCAGCTGGTGCTTGGACTTGCTCCGGGCATCATTGCACTCGTTACCATTCGCTTCGCATCACCTGAGCTCATACGCAAACTAGTGCTTCCATTCTTTATTGGTGCCCTCGTACTTACCGCCTGCGTGTTCATTCCAGGTCTCGGGGTGACTATCAACGGTGCCACCCGTTGGATTGATATTGGCTTCACGACGATTCAGCCATCAGAATTTCTGAAGATAGCGACCGTCCTCATGCTCGCGTCCTATCTGGCAATGGCGAAGAATACGATACGCGACTTCCGGCACGGGCTGCTTCCGTTCCTTGTGATTGTAGGCGTTCCAGCGCTTCTTCTGCTTGCTCAGCCTAATACGTCAACCGTGCTGGTTATCGGTGCGACCGCCGTTGCGCTCTACTTTATTGCCGGAGCTCCCTGGAGGGACTTTGGCATTATTCTCGTGACGGCTATTGTCGGGCTCGGCATCCTTGTCATGGTGCGGCCCTATCTTATGGAGCGCGTGCTTACGTTCATGGACCCTGCACGAGACCCGCTCGCAAGTGGGTACCAGATTCAGCAATCCTTGATTGCTATTGGGTCAGGCGAGTTGCTTGGTCGAGGCTTTGGACAGAGTGTACAGAAATTCAATTACTTACCGGAGCCAGTGGGGGACTCGGTCTTCGCAGTCTTTGGTGAGGAGTTTGGATTTGTGGGTACCGTGCTCGTGGTGCTTCTGTTCATGGCCTTTGCTGCACGGGGCCTCACCATCGCCGCAACGGCAAGCAACGCTTTCGGTGCGTACGCAGCGACTGGTCTCACGCTCATCATCACGTTCTCGGCATTTCTTAATATTGGAGCGATGTTGAGTATTTTCCCGCTGACTGGGCTTCCGTTGCCGTTCGTCTCGCATGGGGGCACCGCACTCTTATGTGCGTTGGCATCGGTAGGAATGATCCTTAACGTTGCAGCGCACCGGACGAAGAAGAAATAACTTCATGGACGAAAAGCGACCGAGTCTACGTGATCGTCTGTTTCCTGAACGTAAAGGGAGATCTATCAAACCACTAGTCGGGGAAATAGAGGCACGGACATACCAACCTTCGCCCGACCCTCTCCCGACATTCGAAGGCGCACGGCCGAAGGAGGTACGTTCTCAGGAGAAATACGAGGCCTACGCGATAGGTGCTGCGCTACTTCCTGACATACTCGCACTCATTGAACACCAGGAGGTTCCCACGGAAGGACCGATTGCGGTGTATCCCAACAAGTTCCCGAACGATGGGAGCGAGTTTGACATTCCTCGCACCAAGATAAGCGAGGAAAGCTTCGAGGACGTTCTGCCGTACCAGTACGTCACCAACATGGCGTACCTCGGAAGGGAGTACCCGACACAATTCTTCGACGCTGCGTTTAAAAAATGGGGCCCGCTCATGCGAAGCCTGCCTGACGACGCACACGAGAAGCGTCTCTACAATCGCCTTGCCGAGCTTGGTAAGGTGCGCGGGAAATCGAAGGAGCTTCCTGAAGGATACTCTCCGGAACGTTTCATCTTCAGGGGTTCAGCAACCGCAGGAGAGGTTTCCTGGGACATACTGCGCAGCATTCCAATGGCGTTCCACCATACCTATGGACGAATTATTACGCCCGACGAGTTCCGGTCTCTCGCGAGAAGTGCTGAACCGCTCGTGTACGTTTTAAGTGACATGCTTCAGTCTTCAATAAGTAAATTCAAAGCGTACGGGACATTCGCACACCTTTATGGTGACGGGCCAACGCCAACTGGCGTCGAGTTTCCAACCGGACTCTTCCACATAGTCGAGGGTACGGATGGGCCCGTGTTCAGGATTGATCCTGAGATGCTTGCCAAACATGATGACTACAACCGCTCATACAACATGGGGGACGCAGAGGAGCGCTTCGGATGCCTCGCTCGTGAAGTGAGGGTCGGGGAGCGTCCTGACGGGACGCCCCTCACAATCATTC
>JAGOSU010000060.1 GCA_018062165.1 Minisyncoccota bacterium | reverse complement strand
TATACCTCAGTTCGGAGAGGTAGCGGAACCTTCGGGTTCTTTTTCTTTGCAAAAATCGTGCGCATCACCCTCTAGGCAAAGGTCTGACGGCTTAGGGCGACTCCCCAAGGATCATTTGGTTCCGCGTTCGCGCGGCTCGACTGAATGTCTCCTCAGGCGTTTCGTTCAGCCTGGAGGGTAATGCGTGTGATTTCCGTACAACGCGCCTTTCTAGAGGGCGCGTTTTTGTTTATCCAAGAGGAAGGTCAACGACACGGGCAAGCTCTTCAATAGAAGTCTTTCCCTGAAGCACTTTAATGATGCCGTCCTGCGCAAGCGTAGGGTAGCCCTGGCGCAGCACATGCTTGGCGATATCGCTTTCGGACGGATTGTCGCGGAGGAACTCCCCGAGCTCGTCGTCCATGAAAATAGCTTCGTGGATACCCATGCGGCCTTTGTAGCCGGTAGAACCATCTTCCCCAGGAACCGCGACCCACACCGTATCCATAGAAGGAGGAATGAGGGACTTGTCAGTGAGTGTTGAGAGCACTGTTTCCATCATGCGCTTCTCTTCAGCGGTTGCTGGGCGCGACTTCTTGGTGGTTTCATCAAGGGTACGTACGAGTCTTTGAGCCATCGAGACAGTAACGGCAGATGCAAAGAGCTTCGGGTCCACCTCAAGGTCAACGAGGCGAGGGAAGGTGCCGGCAGCATTGTTAGTGTGAAGCGTTGAGAACACAAAGTGTCCGGTAAGTGCCGCCTGAATGGCAGTCTCGGCAACTTCTGCGTCTCGAATTTCTCCCACCATGATGACGTCTGGGTCCTGGCGCAGCACTGAGCGGAGTCCTGAGGCAAAGGTGTAATCAGGGCCTACCTGCGTCTGCACGATGCCTTGGATGTGGTACTCCACCGGGTCCTCGATGGTGACGATCTTAATTTCAGGGGAATGGATGTCCCGCATGAACGTGTAGAGACTGGTCGTCTTACCCGAACCAGTGGGACCAGTGTTGAGGAGCATGCCGGTAGGGCGGCGAATTTCTTTCTGCAGGCGCGCAAGCAACTTGTCGTTGATGCCGATGTCGCTCAATGTTCGCTGGATGGCGCGTGGGTCGAGAATACGGAGCACCACTGACTCGCCGTAGTTTCCTGGAATGACCGAACAGCGAATCTCAATCTCCATGCCGTTGACCACCACCGTGAAGCGTCCGTCCTGTGCTCGATCAGTAACGTTCAACTTAAGACCAGAGAGCAGTTTGATGCGGGAGTTGAGAGAACGATAGACATGGTGGTCGAAAGAGAAGATGTCGGTCAACATACCGTCCAGACGTAGGCGAACGCGCGCCGCGTCTTCCTCTGGCTCTATGTGAATGTCGGACGCTTTCATCACGAACGCGGCAGCGAGAATCTCCTCGAAGATTTTAGACACCTGCGCCCCCTTCTTTTCCGCAATGGTTGCGGTAAGGCGGTCCTTAAGTGCGCCGAGGGTGGTGAGCTCTGCCGAAAGTTTTTCAAGCTCCTCTCCTGAGATATCAAAGGTGCCGGCCGTGCTTACGGTAGCGAGTGAAAGGTCTGCATAGCGGGAGTAGGCCTTACTAAGACTTTTAGGTGAGACGAGAAATTTTGTAAGTACAAAGCCCCGCGCCTCAAGCTCAGCAAGTTCCGCCGCAAGCGCGGGGTTCTTTGGATTACGGAGCGCAACTGACACCTGGCGAGCAATCTTTGCAAAGGCCACCACCTCTGCGGCACGAGCTCGCTCCTCTGGAATAAGACGGAGTGCGTCCACGTCGATGGGCACCACGCCAAGATCGGTGTAGGAAACGCCATAGCGGCTCGACAGCACCTGCGCGAGGTCCTCCTCCTCCTTCTCCCGTATTGCGGCAAGCTTAGCGTCTTGCCCAGCATCATCGAACGTAGTGTGGTCGGCCATAGTTCCTCATAGTATCGCGCGAGGGCCCTCTTGGTACAATGGGTATATGGAGAAAGTCCTCGTATCCCTTACTGACCTTGAGATGGAAGCGCGCGCCCTTGTCGGGCGCCTTTCTCCTACCCCGGGGGCGGCAACGCTTATCACCCTCTCAGGAGAGCTTGGGGCGGGGAAGACGGCGTTCACGCAGGCGGTAGCCAAGGCCTATGGAGTATCTGAAAGTGTTACGAGCCCGACCTTTGTGCTCGAGAAGGTATATACGCTACCTGCGGAGAGCGGCTTTGCACACCTCATTCATATCGATGCGTATCGTCTGGAGAGTGCGGAGGAGCTCAAGGTTCTCGGCTGGGACTCTTTACTCAAAGAAGAAGGAAACCTGATTCTTCTTGAGTGGCCGGAGCATGTAGCTAGTGCACTTCCCAAAGCTTCCGTCGCGATACGGCTCGTACCACAAGCCGACGGTTCTCGCCTCATGTCCTATGCCTAAAAAGACCGACACAAAGCGATTGATACTGCTCGACGCACACGCGATTATTCATCGCGCCTATCATGCGCTCCCTGACTTCACGACCCCAAAGGGAGAGCCCAGTGGTGCGCTCTACGGACTCTCTTCAATGTTGCTTCGCATTCTTGCTGACCTGAAGCCCGATTATGTTGCGGCTTGTTACGACCTTCCAAAGCCGACGGTGCGTCATGAAGCGTATGCCGACTACAAGGGAACGCGCGCGAAGACGGATGACGCCCTCATCGCACAGCTCAAGACCTCCCGCGATGTTTTCAAGGCATTTTGCATACCTATATATGAGCGTGAGGGCTTTGAAGCTGATG
>JAGOSU010000025.1 GCA_018062165.1 Minisyncoccota bacterium | reverse complement strand
GCGCATCATTATAGGTAATGACAATCTTCACTTCGTGGTTTCCTGGAATCTTCTCGACAAAATCTGCAATTGAGCCCGGGTCTTTCAGCCCCTCCGCAACCGGCACCTTCTTTGGCCATGCTGGTTTTCCTGCTTCGAATGTCTCAGTCATGTGAGTAGTGTTGTGCCGGTAGTGTAGCATTACCTGACATGGAGTATACGATTCAGGCCGATGGCGGCTCACGAGGTAACCCAGGGCCCGCCGGTGCGGGCGCCATTGTCCGGGACACCAAAGGAAAGACGGTCTTTACGGTCTCCGAGTTCTTGGGGCACACCACCAACAACGTAGCGGAATATACCGCCATCCTCAGAGCGCTCGAGGGCCTTGCAGAGGTAGCGGGAGCAAAGAGCGCTACGGTGAAAATTGAAATGGATAGCGAGCTGGTAGTGAAACAGATGCGCGGGGAGTACAAAATCAAGCACCCAAACCTAAAGCCCCTTGCCACCCAAGTCGCGCTCTTGCTTCATCGATTCAAATCAGTGACGTTCTCGCATATTCCTCGCGCAAAGAACAAAGACGCAGATGCGCTCGCCAACAAGGCGATGGATCGCGGGCACTAACATGCTCTTTATTGGAGCGATTGGGTTTGCGCTAGGCATCCTCGCTTCGCTCTCGCTTGCCGCTTCCGGATTCATAGGTCTCCTAGGCCTTTTGTTGCTGCTTGCCGGAACGAAACGCACTCTCTACACCTCTATAAGTATCTTCTTATTGCTCGTAGCGATTGGGAGTGGGCGGACCTTACTTATGCCCACCTTCCCAGAACCGCTCCGCCCACTACTCAACACAAACGTGGTTATGGAAGGGAGGGTGGTTGCAGACCCCGATATCCGCGAGGAGAGTCAGAGAATTTCTCTGCGAACAGAAGAGGCAACGGTGCTGGCGGTTGTTCCGCTTTATCCAGAAGTGAAGTATGGCGAGCAGGTGCGCGTCGAAGGAAAGCTTGTGTTGCCCGAACCTTTTGATACGACTGGTGGGCGAGTGTTCCGCTACGATCATTTCCTTGAGAAGAACGGCATCTTCGTCCTCGTGGAGCGAGCGCATCTTGAAGTCCTGGCACCACGAGATGGTGCGCTCACTAACCTTCGAGGGTTCTTCTCCGACGTGAAGACAGGATTTCTCGCTTCACTTGCAACGGCACTGCCCGAACCAGAAGCCGCACTCGCAGGCGGGTTGGTCGCAGGAGGGAAGCAGGGGCTCGGAGACTCCTTGCTTGATGCCTTCATACGCTCAGGCCTCATACACATCGTGGTGTTGTCTGGCTACAACGTAATGATTGTTGCTGAAGCAGTGCTGCGACTTCTCTCCGTATTCCCTCGAAGAATTGCGACAACCGCCGCAGCACTCACCATCGGAGCGTTTGTGCTTGCTGCAGGGGCAGGGGCGGCAAGCATTCGTGCAGGACTTATGGCAGGCATCGCGCTCTTCGCTCGCGCAACCTATAAAACCTACGACGCAGTGCGTGCACTCGTCGTTGCTGGAATACTTATGCTTCTCTGGAACCCGCTTCTACTTGCCTACGATCCTGGGTTCCAGCTCTCCTTTGTCGCTACCCTGGGTCTTATTCTCGGCGCGCCATTAGTAGAAAGGAAGCTTACGTCTATCAAGAACAACTTTATACGCGAGATTGCGGCCTCTACTATTGCTGCCCAAATTTCCGTGCTCCCATTGCTTCTGTATCAAAACGGACTCTTCTCCGTAGTCGCGCTTCCGGCAAACCTGCTCGTGTTGCCGGTAGTGCCACTTGCGATGGCTGCTTCGGCGCTCGCGGGGCTTGCAGGATTTCTCATCCCGACAGTTGCACCAATTATTGGACTCCCGGCCTACGTGCTGCTTGCCTACATCGTAAAGGTGGTTGAAGTTTCCTCGAGTCTGCCGCTCGCAGCGTTCTCAGTACCCGCGTTCCCGTTCATTATCACCGTCCTCGCGTACGCAGGACTTGGCTACTACGTATGGAAGAACAAGGAGTTTATCCGTGCGCCCGCTGGAGACGTGAATCTACTACGGTCCAATTAACGTTCTCAAGAAACGCCTCAACATACGTTTTCTTCTCTGCCGGAACGTAATCAACCATAAACGCGTGCTCCCAAAGGTCGAGCGCCAGAAGAATAGGGAGGCCTGAGAACTGTCCGAGCTCGTGGTCGTTCACGAACGCGGTGTGGAGCATACCAATGGTAGCGTCGTAATAGACCACCACCCATCCAATCCCACGAGTGCCTGCTACCTCTTGTATATGTGCGAGAAATTCATCCCATCCACCGTACTTCTCCGTCACTCGCTTACGGAGATTGCCCTGACCATCTGAGACCTGCGAGCCGCCCTCAAACTGCTCGAAGTAATACTCATGCATGCGCATGCCATCAAACTCAAACCCTAGGCGGCGGCGCAGTTCATTGATGGTGAACGCGTTTGCTTCAGCGTTCTCCTCGCGCAGTTTCTTAATAGTCTCAAGAATAAGGTTCGTGTGCTTTACGTATCCTTGGTAGAGCGCGAGGTGCACTTCTATCTGCTTCTTCGAAAGGCCCTTAAGTTCAGGGAGGTCAAACGTCCGTGCGGTGTAGGTCATAGGTCCCAGTATAGCGCTTCTTATCATGAGCAGTGTGTGAGTATCATGGGCGCATGAACCGCAGGCACATTCTCTTTACGCTTGTTGGCACATTGGTGTTCGTGAACCTTGTGTTCCTTCTTTTGCTCGTCCCCCGCACACACGAGCTCCGAGTGTCATTCCTTACCGTGGGGCAGGGGGATGCCATTCTCCTACAGGGGCCGACAGGGATAGACGTGCTCGTGGATGGAGGGCGAGACCGCTCGGTACTTCGAGAATTACCACGTGTTATGGGCGTGCTCGACCGTTCTATTGATGTCGTGGTGGCCACCCACCCGGACGCCGACCACATCTCTGGGCTTGCAGATGTATTTGGGCGCTATCGCGTGCACTATTTCCTGGAGCCCGGAGTCGAGAATGATACGAGTGCGGCCCTAAGACTCGCAGACGCTGTCGCAAAGGAGCCGGGCATTGAAGCAGTGCTCGCGCGGCGCGGCCAAAGGCTTCTGCTTGGTGGTGGCGCGTATGCCGACATCCTCTACCCGAGCGGAGACGTGTCAAAACTTGAAACGAACACCGGTTCAATCATCATGCGGGTGGTCTATGGCGAAACTGAATTCATGCTCACCGGAGACGCCCCGCTGTCTATAGAAAACTGGTTGGTTGCGCAGAAAGAGAATCTGCAAAGCGACGTGCTTAAGGCCGGGCATCATGGGTCGAGAACTTCCACGAGTGATGAATTTCTCGACGCAGTCGCCCCTGCGCTTGTGGTCATCTCAGCGGGGAAGGACAACAGCTACGGACACCCGCACCCAGAGGTGCTGGCGAGAGTAGCAAAGGCAGGCGCACGCACACTCTCCACTATAGAAAGCGGAACCATCACGCTTGTAAGCGATGGAGTCACCATCAAACAAAAGTAAAAGCCCCTTGGAGGGGCTTTGATTACTTAACGACCTTTGCCTTCTTGAGGGTGGCGTAGGCTCCGTTCTTCTTGATGTGGCGGAGGCCCTTGGTCGAGATGTCCACGAGGACGCTCTTTCCGAGCTCAGGGACGTAAATACGCCTCTTCTGGAGGTTAGCGCGGCGACGCGTCTTCCCAACTGGGTTGTACTGGGTTGCACGGGTACGGTTAGAGTACCGTCCGCCTACCTGCGTGCTCTTTCCGGTGATTTCACATTCGCGTGCCATAGTCGCCGCATGCTAGCATAGCGGAAGCGTTTTATGCAAACCGACCTCGAAACGAGCATTTTCACCATCCTCGTGTTGATTTTCTCAATCATCATCCATGAGGTGGCGCATGGCTACGCTGCCTACGCCCTCGGGGACCCCACCGCCAAGCTCTCCGGCCGCCTCACGATGAATCCTTTGCCGCACCTGGACCCCATTGGTTCGGTTTTGCTCCCGGCGCTCCTCGTGCTCACCAATGCAGGATTCCTCTTCGGTTGGGCAAAGCCTGTTCCCTATAATCCCTACAATCTTCGGAACCAGCGGTGGGGCGAGGCCTTCGTTGGTATCGCCGGAGTGGCAACTAACCTCCTTCTTGCGATGCTGTTTGCCATTATCTTCCGCTTTGCAGACGCGGGCGGCCTCGACCTGTTCGCCGCCCTTGCCGCAATCGTGGTGTTTGTGAACCTTTTCTTGGGTCTTTTCAACCTCATTCCGTTCCCGCCGCTTGATGGCTTCACGGTGCTCCGGAGCATCCTCCCGAGCCGCTATGCCGTGCCGGTGCGCAATTTTGAGAGCCGGATGGGCATCTTCTCCCTCCTTCTCTTCCTTATGTTCTTCTCCTATTTCCTGTCTGCGCCGTTCTTCCAGTTCGTTATGTGGGTATTCGGCCTACTCGTGGGGTAGGGGAGTATACTTTTAAGGTACCCCTAACCTTCCACTATGGAACTTACAATCCTGCTTTCAAAGATTTTCGGCGTCTACATGATTGTAGCCGGGCTCGCAGTCTTTATGAATCGCAAGCACCTCATGGCCGGCATCATTGGGATGGCCAAGGAGCGCTTTGCACAGATAATGGCCGGGATTATCGGTCTTCTGTTCGGTCTCGTGATGGTGAACATTCACAATGATTGGTCAACGCTTCCTGCTTCTCTTATCTCCCTTATCGGTTGGGCAGGACTCGTGAAGGGTCTCGCCTACCTCTTCCTCCCGGAGAAGAACCTCACGAAGCTGATGCACCTCTTCACCGAGCGCTCGTGGTACCTCATCGACGGCATCATTGTACTGGTGGTTGGTATCTACCTCGCAGGCTTCGGCTACGGTTGGTTCTAGATTCACAGGGCGCGCACCAAAGAGGGCGTTGGGGCGCTATACTATAGGAACATGCAGCTCTTTCGCGTCTCGCTCGTGCTCCTCTCGCTCGCTGTGTTCCCGCTTTCGGCGGGCGCACAGGCCCTGCTCCCAAGTAGTGACGCTATTACGTTCATCGTCACCCCAACGTACCCGCGCCCGTACGACACCATCACCATCTCGCCTCGCAGTACGCTTCTCAATCTCTCTGAGAGCGTCGTCACTATTTCGGTGAACGGAGAGATTGTGCAGGAGGGGACTGGAACCCGTTCAGCTCAAGCAACGATGGCAGGCCCGGGCTCAGCAACGGTGATTACCGTGTCGGCAAAGGACCCAACAGGAGCGGTGTACACCAAGGAACTCACGCTTCGTGCAGCAGATGTCTCGCTTGTGATGGAGCCCATCTCAAGTTCGCACCCCTTTTATGAAGGAGCGTCGCTCGTAGCTCCTGAGGGACGCGTGCGCATTGTTGCCCTTCCTGACTTCAGGGGAGCCAATGGTGCCGTCATTCCACCAGAGGCGTTGGTGTACACCTGGAAGAACGGAGAAAAGCAGCTCGCCGACCAATCGGGAATTGGTCGCTCAGTCCTCGACGGCATCGCCCCTCTGCGCTATCGCAACGCAAACATCACCGTGACGGTCACCAGCCAGGACCGCCTGTTTGCAGGGGCTGCAAGCGTGCTTGTTGCCCCCGTTGAGCCGTCAGTCTACGTCTACCGTACGTATCCGCTTCTTGGTACGTGGCTTGAGCGCGCGATTGGTTCGAGCGCAACGCTCACTGACGCCGAGGACAGTTACCGTGCGGTGGGGTACAACTTCCGTCGCGTTCCTTCGTTTGCGTGGACGGTGAACGGCCAAGCAAATGAAACGGATGATGACATCACCGTGCGCATCACGACTCCCGGAAGCGGCACTGCACAGGTGGGAGTAACTGCGCGGGCCGAAGGCCTCTTCCAGCAGGCGGCAAAAACGTTCGCACTTAACTTCTCTTCCGGTAACTCTCTTGGCATATTTGGCCTATGACCTATCGAAACTTCAATCGCGTTTCTGGGGTGATGGTGGGTCTAGTGCTCGCAGTGCAGATTGGCGCTCTCTTTGCGTTGCCCGCCACCACCCTTGCCGCTCAGTGCGACGGATCTGCCGGCCCTACCTGTCTCACCAAATGTTGTCCGGACGCAAGCGGAACCCTCCAGTGTTCCGGGCTTCCTGTAAATGGGGACTGCCCTGCGGCTGAGCCTGCTCCCGCATCCGCGCAACCCACCGACACTCCTGGAGCAGATGCCGAGGCGGAGGCGGCAGATGCCCCTGCGCAGGAGAATGTCGGGTTTATCCCACTTACTGATCTCCCGGGGCTTCGCGATGTTGCCAACTCCTCCACCATTCCTGCGTTCCTCAACAACATCTACAAGCTCTGTATTGGTGCAGCTGCGGTGCTTGCAGTGCTTCAGATTATGCGCGGCGGTATCACCTACATGATGGGGGACAGCATTACTGAGAAGAAGGAGGCGCGTACCCTCATGCTTATGTCGGTAGTGGGGCTGCTTCTGGTTCTTTCTCCGGTGATTGTCTTCGGGCTTATTGATAAACGAATACTTAATCTCCAAATAAACTTCGGCTCGCTCGCACCATCAGGAACCGGTTCCCCCGTCACCGGAGACACGTCTGCTACGGGAGTATGTTCCTTTCTTACGGCGGAGCCTGAGGGCCTTGAGGCAGTGACGCAGCTCACGGGTGGTGAGTTGCCAAGTGGCGCCTTTACTTGGAACTTCACCGACCCGTCACAATCGATGTGTACTTCTGCGTGCTCGGCAAAGATACGTTCGGGGCCGGGGGCCGTCCACTGCGCTGCAACAGTGGTGCCAAACGAGCAGGGGAACGTGCGCTATTTCTGCGACTGCCGTCCAAGCAACATTTCCCCTACACAACACCGCTTCCAGTCGGTCATGGTGACGATCGGGGAGGAAACTCACAAGCTGGTGCGTAGCGGTAGTTTCATCCACGTTTCCGCGACGAGTGCGGCTTGCGTTGCGGACGTGACGCCGGCACATGTGCGTACATGGGCAACTGGGTCGTTGGTCTGCGAAACTCCATCGACCGAATGTAATGCGTTCCGTGCGAGCGTGGCCAACGCCGCCACTGCACAAATCAGCGTTAGCTCAGTCGAGTGCGTACCAAGTAGCGTCTAAACCATGGACTTCCTTCGAAAACGACTCCCCATCATTCTCGGCAGCGTGATTGCTGTGGTTATTATTTTGGTCGCGGTGTATTTCGTCTTCTTCCGTACGGCCACACCTCCAGGCACGGTTGATGGTGATCCGTTTGGCGGGTCAGGCTCTAGCGATATCCCAGGAGGTGGGGCGCCGAGCGTTCTTGATGGGGGCATTGAGTTCTCTGGCGACGCCGGTGTTCAGGTTGGTCCTCGCCTCGTGCGTATCACTGCCGCCCCTGTCGCCTATGGGGTTGCTGCGCTTTTCATACCTGAAGTACCAGCAGAAACAACCGCAGCGGGCGTCATTATCCCTGCCATTCCACCGGATATCGAGGTGCGCTTTATCGAGCGACAGAGCGGGAACGTCTACGCCTATCGCGTCCACGCCCGCACCCTTACGCGCATTTCAAACCAAACTATCCCTGGCGTACGCGAAGCGGTCTGGCTCTCCGATGGCTCACAGGTGTATCTTCGCTTCCTCTCAGAAGATGCCGAGGTACATATGGAGACGTACGCGCTGCCGGCAGAAGGGGAGGGGGGGTTCTTTCTTGAGCAGGACTTGATGGACGTGGCGGCGACCAGCACCACCGGACTTCTAACACTTCAGTCTGATACCAACGGGGCAATAGGCACCATTGCGAGCGCAGATGGTTCTGCGCCAAAGACCGCATTCACGACGACGCTCTCTTCCATCGTTACCTCCTTCTTCGGCAAGGGCTACCTGGTCTCGACTAAGACATCAGCAGGGCTGTCCGGTTACTCCTTCTCCGTTTCAAGTGCCGGGACCTGGAGCCGACTCCTCGGTCCGCTCCCCGGTCTCTCGGTTATTGGAAATCAGACAGGGGCTGAGGTGCTTTATTCAAACTCAACCAACGGTGGGGTGCGGACCACTCTCATGGATACCGCAACGCACACTCCTATTCCGCTTCCTATCGCAACGCTTGCCGAGAAGTGCACCTTCTCTTCTTCTGGCGCGCTTGCCTACTGCGCCGTTCCGAAGACACTCGACGGGGCACTCCCAGACGATTGGTATCGTGGTGTCGTTTCGTTCTCTGATCGTATCTGGCAGGTCAGTATCACAGATCGATCAGCAACCCTTCTGGTTGATCCTACGGAAGTAGGACAGGTAGATATTGATGCCGTTTCGCTCACGCCTGACCCAACCAACGACGTGCTGGTGTTTACCAACAAGAAAGACGGCTCTCTCTGGGTGTACGACCTTTAGTCCGCGGTCTCTTTTACGACAAGCGGTGC
The DNA here is from genome assembly GCA_018062165.1 of Minisyncoccota bacterium. Lineage (GTDB taxonomy): Bacteria > Patescibacteriota > Minisyncoccia > Phycocordibacterales > Phycocordibacteraceae > C7867-001. The sequence goes on along the minus strand of JAGOSU010000025.1, from coordinate 2,670 downwards.
GGTACGCATTTTGCGCGCGATAAATATCTCCTGGAGGAAGGTGAAGGTGTTGCTGGTGATGAAGTAGAGGGCGATGGCGCCTGAAGAAAAGGCAACGAGACCGATAATCAACGGGAGCGCGAAGCGTGCCTGAAGCGCCATTGCACGACCGAACTCTTCCTGCATTGAAGCAGGGGCTGACGAGGTGTTCTTGGGCGGCACGGGGATGGCAACCATCGCGTGAGCGAACTGCGTTGCTGCTGCAAGGATAGCGAGGATGAGGCTGGCCCCCACAATAGGGAAGATACCAAGGAAGAGAATGGAAACTGTTTCCGGAACAGGGATGTATGAGTAGAGGAGCGCGACATCAACCTGTGCGAGAGATTCCTTCTGGAACACTAGGTAGAGTGAAATGAGTACTGGGATCTGGATCAAAAGCGCGAGGAAGCTCGCAAAGGGCTTCACGTTGTACTTCTTGTAGAGCGCAAACATTTCTTTGGCCTGGCGCTCTTTGTCGTCAGCGTACTGGTCCTTAAGCTTCTTAAGCTCGGGTTCCATCGCCTTCATGGCTTTCTGCGTCTTGATAGCGGCAACCGTGAAAGGGAGCGTGATGATTTTCACGATGAGCGTAACCACCACCACTGCAAGACCTCCGTCACCGTTAGGAAGTACCCCGGTCAACCAGATGAGGAGGTTATAGATAGGAACGTAGAGCCACTCGTGGAAGAACTCGATCATAGAGGCATACTACGCGCGAAGCGTCTTAGTGAGAAGGGCGGATAACTCGCCAGCAAGCTCCGAGTAGGGAAGGAGCTGGGCCCCGGAGCGGGCATAGGCGACCAAGGACTGGTCCGCATTGCACCAGGGGCGCATGGCAGCCAGCATTCGGCGCTTCAGGAGGTGGCGGGCCACCGAGAGACGGGCGACCTTCTTAGAGACGACGACGGCACATCCCCCGTGTCCTGGGGCGGCAGGCCCTAGGGAGAGGGAGAAGTGGGTGCTTGAGGCCCTGGCGCCTGCAGCGACAGGGAATGTCCGCCGGGTAAGACGCAGGCGGCGCGGCAGCATGCTACTTAGAGGTCGAGAGGGAGACGCGGCCCTTGCGGCGGCGGCGAGCAACAACGCGCTTTCCACCTGGAGTTGCGGCCCTGGCACGGAATCCGTGCGTCTTTGCGCGCTTCCTCTTCTTTGGCTGGTAGGTTCGTTTAGGCATGATCGTGTGTTGTAGTGATGTCCACAGGATACTAACAGTTTCCCCAGCGGCCTGCAAGAAAGGGGGAGGCTTCACGAGACGACGTTCACGCGTATACTGTGCCAACGATGAATAAGTCAGATCCTCGCGAACTTTGGGAACACGTGTTGTCGCAGGTCGAACTTTCAATATCTCCAGCTAACTTCAATACCTGGTTCCGCGAGAGCTCGATTGTAAAGATTGAGGACGGGATTGTGTACATCGGTGTGCCTTCGCAGTTTTTTAGGGACTGGTACCTGAAGAAGTTCCACCCGCTGCTGCTCAAAATCATTCGCGGCGTCTCCTACGAGTTCAGAAATATCGAGTACATGATTGTGAAGGACGCTTCTCGTAAGCCACGGGAGCAAAAGAGGAGGGAGCCTTCCATAGAAATGCCACTTGATGAGTTCTACATCAACAAAAGCGACAACCTTAACCCGAAATATACCTTCGAGACCTTCGTGATTGGCTCCTTTAACGAGCTGGCGTACTCCGCTGCACAGGCGGTGCTCAATCGTCCGGGCATTACATACAACCCACTCTTCATTTACGGTGACACCGGGCGCGGAAAGACGCACCTTATCCAGGCAATAGGGAACCACTACAAGAAGTTGTACCCAACACGTAAGGTGTTCTACCTAACTTCCGAGCGTTTTGCCGTTGATTACACTGATTCCATCCAGGCGGGCAACGCCAACCGCTTCAAGGAGAAGTATCGTCAGTACGATTTGCTCATCATGGACGATGTGCAGTTCCTCGCGAAGAAAGAGAAGACGCAGGAGGAGCTTTTCCATCTCTTTAATGCGCTCCATGACAACAACCGTCAGATTATCTTCTCCTCTGACCGTTCTCCGCAGGCTATTCCTGACATTGCAGATCGCGTACGTGGCCGCCTTTCAAGCGGTATGACGGTAGACATCGGGGAACCCGATACCGAGAGCCGTATGGCCATTGTGCGCCGCAAGGCGGCCTCTCACGGGGTTACCTTGGGCGAAGATGTCATTGAGTACGTTGCCACCTCGGTCTCAGGCTCTATCCGTGAACTCGAGGGAGTTATTAACAGCGTGGTCTGCCACACCCAGGTGAAGGGCGTTCCCCCAGACCTGGCTGAGGTCAGGCAGTCCTTGAGGGCCTTTTCACGGCCTACCAAGACGGTTTCAGTCAAACACGTGGTCTCCAAGGTGGCTGAGTTCTACGGGATTGATGAGGAATCTATCTATGAGAAGACCCGCCGAAGGGAGGTGGTGCGGCCGCGTCAGGTCATCATGTATCTGCTGCGTGAAGACTTCTCCGTGTCCTACCCAACCATCGGGAGCAAGCTTGGAGGCCGTGATCACACTACCGTCATCCACTCCTGTGAGAAGGTGAAGCGGGAGATTGTGGACGACACTGAGCTTGCAAAAGAGATTCAGGATATTCGTGGGCTGTTGGTATAGTTGTGTATAGGCTATGGATAACTC
>JAGOSU010000059.1 GCA_018062165.1 Minisyncoccota bacterium | reverse complement strand
CTTGCACGTCTTGTTGAACAGAAAGTATTTGATGCAACGGGCATTACCATCGAACGAGAAGTGCGAACGATGCCAACAAAGTAATTTTTCCGAAAAACTTTTTTGGAAAAGTTATCCACAGCTCGCACTTTGTGCGCACAAAAAATTCCTACAGGCGTAATAATACTCATAGAACACATTCGCGAGCGAGCTATTACAATAATTCGCACGTGGGTGGGTCGACAATATCAGTCGTAGTAAATTCTAGAATACCTATGGCAGCAAAGAAGAGGAAGGCCGCAAAGAAGACAACGGCTAAGAAGACCACCAAGCGCAAGGCAGTGAAGAAGACCGCAAAGAAGGTCACCAAGCGCAAGGCAACGAAGAAGTCCGCAAAGAAGCGCGCATAACGCTTTCAGCAGAGAACGCCCCGAGCAATCGGGGCGTTCTTCTTTTATGGGGGCGGAAGCGGTATAGTGGCCCAATCATGGCAGACATGCTCGGGCGTCTATTTACCAAGAACCAGTCCTCGGCCTTTATTAAGGCCGCTGGGAGCGTCGTGGCCAAGGCAGGGGAGTTCTCGGACCAGTTTGAGGCCCTTTCCCAGGAGGAGCTCAAGGAGCGGCTTTCAGCGGTTCGGGACCGGACCGGAGGCTCTCCGGAGAAGGATGCAGACATTGCAGAGGTGTTCGCACTCGTACGGGAGAGTGCACGCCGGACACTCAAGGAGCGTCACTATGATGTGCAGCTCATCGGAGGATTGGCGCTCGCCAAAGGAAAGATTGCTGAGATGCGCACCGGAGAAGGGAAGACGCTCGTTGCGACGTTGGCAGTGACGCTTCGCGCACTTGCTGGGAAAGGTGTACACATCGTGACGGTGAACGACTACCTCGCTCGACGCGACGGCGCGTGGATGGGGCAAGTGTATGACTTCCTCGGACTCACCATTGGTGTCGTTACCTCAACTGGCGCATACCTCTATGATCCATCGCACGTTGAAGCGGCGGAAGACGAACAGCGCGACGCCGAGGGCTCCTTCAAGGTTTTTTACGATTATCTGCGACCTGTGTCTAAAAAGGAAGCGTATGCTGCTGACCTAACCTACGCGACGAACAACGAGCTCGGGTTCGACTACCTTCGCGACAACACCGCGTACGAGCCGGCACAGATTGCCGGACGCGGACACCACTACGCCATCGTCGATGAAATCGACTCCATTCTTATAGATGAGGCACGTACCCCGCTCATCATCTCAGGGCCCGCAGAGGACTCTGGCGCCCTCTACCAGCGTTTCTCCACCATTGTGGCGAGCTTTGTACCTGTAGAGGACTATACAGTGGACGAGAAGCACAAGGCCGTGCAGCTCACTGAGGAGGGCATCCGCAAGGCTGAGGAGGCTCTCGGCATTGAGAACCTCTATACCGAGGGGGGAATGAAGTACGCGCACCATCTTGAGACGGCAGCTAAGGCTAAGGCGCTGTTCAACCGGGACAAGGAGTATGTCGTCAAAGACGGGGAGATTATCATCGTCGATGAGTTCACGGGCCGCCTGCAGCCGGGACGTCGTTGGTCTGAGGGACTGCACCAGGCCATTGAGGCGAAGGAGGGTGTACCCATTAGGAAGGAGACCCGCACCTATGCATCGGTGACGTTCCAGAACTATTTCCGCATGTACGAGCGCATCGCCGGTATGACGGGTACGGCACTTTCCGCAGAAGAGGAGTTTTACACCGTCTACGGTCTTGAGGTCGTTTCAGTACCGACTAATCGCCCTGTCGCTCGTAAAGACCATGATGACCTTATTTTCCAGACGAACGATGGCAAATACCGTGCACTTACCAAGCAGGTGAAAGAGCTCCACGAGAAAGGGCAGCCAGTGCTCATCGGTACCGTTTCAATTGAAGACAACGAGATAGTTTCAAGCTACCTCGAAAAGGCAGGCATCCCGCACGAGCTTCTGAACGCGAAGAACCACGAGCGCGAAGGTGAAATTATAGCGCAGGCGGGAAGGAAGGCGAATGTGACGGTGGCGACTAACCTCGCAGGACGCGGTGTGGACATCAAGCTTGGTGGTGCTCCGAGCGCACCCGAAACACACAACGAGGTGATCGATCTCGGCGGTCTTGCCGTTATCGGTACCGAGCGTCATGAGGCGCGCCGTATCGATGACCAGCTGCGTGGTCGTTCCGGCCGCCAGGGAGACCCAGGAGAGACTCGTTTCTATGTATCGCTTGAGGACAAGCTCATGCGTGTCTTCGCTTCAGACATGCTTAAGAAGGTCATGGGCACTTTCCGTATCCCTGAAGACGAGCCAATCGCAAGCGGGATGATTACCAAGTCGCTTGAGACCGCTCAGAAGCGCATCGAGGGCTACAACTTCGATGCTCGCAAGCAGGTGCTTGCCTACGACGATGTGATGAACACCCAGCGCCTCGCTATCTATGGTAGGCGCGCCAAAGCCCTCCTAGGGACGTCAGAGGAGATAGAAGCGCTCGCGCAGGAGCTTATAGCGGGTGATGCGACGGCGCTTGCGGCCTATGAGGCAAAGAAGGCTGAGTATGGCCCAGAACTCTGGACTGCGCTCACGCGCCGTATGGTTCTTCAAATTACCGATACCTTCTGGCTCGAGCAGCTTGAAGCTATGGATTACTTGCGCCGAAGCGTTTCGCTACGCGCCTACGGCCAGCGTGACCCGTTGCTCGAGTACCGTCGTGAAGGCCTTATCCGCTTCCAGCAGATGGAAGAGAGCATTGCACAGACCTTCCGCGAGGCACTGCCGCGCGTACAGCCTGCTGATGAAGCAAAGATAAAGGCTGCGGAAGAGAAAGCACGCCGCGCAATGCTTGCAGCGAGCGAGTCCGGCGATGGTTCTTCAACGCCAGCACCCGTACTGAAGGCTGATGGTCCGGGACGTAATGATATGGTTACGATAAAGAATGGAGATGAAACACGCACGATGAAGTACAAGAAAGCCGAAGCCCTGATTAACGAGGGTTGGGAGCTCGTCAGCTAATATGGCCTTCGTCGATGAAATGCGCATCCACGCACTCGCCGGACACGGAGGTCCTGGTGTTGTACGT
>JAGOSU010000024.1 GCA_018062165.1 Minisyncoccota bacterium | reverse complement strand
CACTCGACCGGCGGCAGCGCCGGGCGAGGGCTCGCGCGCCTTATGCTCGCGGGTGCGAGCGAAGCGGATGTCGACACCGCTGGCCGCATATTAGTACCCGATTACCTAAAGTCTTTCGCGGCTCTCTCGGAAAAGAGCGTCATCGCGGGAGTGAACGACCGCGTTGAAATCTGGGACGAGAAGGCCTGGAAGAAGTACACCGCCTCTATTGAGCGGGATGCCGATGCCTATGCTGAAAAACTTGGAGACGCTTCGCTGTAAATCCTATGATCTCGACTCTTCCACCTATGGCAGCTTCTATACGAAAAGTGAACGCAGACGTCGGGCACGAGACCGTGCTTCTACGGGAGGCGGTCGATGGGCTCGCCATCAGCTCGTCCGATACGGTAGTTGATGCAACTATCGGCGGGGCAGGACATTTCAAGGAACTTCTTGCGAAGCTCGATGCTTCGGGAACGTTGATTGGTATCGACGCTGATGACGGTGCCATTGAGCGCGCGAAGGCGGTGAGTGCGCAGGCAGAAGCTCGCGTACATCTCGTTGAAGATAACTTCCGAAACCTTAACCACATACTTGATGACCTACATATTTCTGCAATTGATAAATCTCTCTTCGACCTTGGTTGGAGCGGTTTCCATCTCACCAGCGGACGTGGGTTCTCGTTCCGTGTAAACGAGCCGCTCCACATGACGTACGGCACCCCAGAGAAGGGGAAGACTGCCGCTGATCTTTTGAATACCGCGTCTGAAGAAGCGATTGCTGACATGCTCTACTCGCTCGGCGAAGAACGCTTCGCGCGTCCAATCGCCAAGGGCATTGTCGAAGCACGCGAGGTGTCTCCAATTGGTACGACGGAAGACCTCGTGAACATCGTGCTCGCCACCACGCCTCGCTGGTACCAGGCACGCCGCTTGCACCCTGCCACCAAAACGTTCCAGGCACTTCGCATTGCAGTGAACGATGAATTCGGTGCACTGCGCGATGGACTCGCCGCAGCTATCGAACGCACACGCGAAGGCGGACGTATTGCCGTCATCACTTTCCACAGTATCGAGGACCGCATCGTGAAGCAGGTGTTTCGTGATGCGGTACACGCAGGACTTGGGACGCTCATCAATAAGAAGCCCTTCACCCCAAGTCTCGCTGAGGTGAACGCGAACCCACGTTCCCGGAGCGCTAAGCTGCGCCTCTTTGAGCGGGGGACCATCCAAACCTATGTATAGTCGCGCTATTCCAATTCTCGGGGGCTGTTGTGTGGCGACTCTCGCCCTCTATCTGCTTGGTGTGGCTGCTACCGTCTTCTTTGCAACCTGGCAGACCGGGCTCGCACGTTCCATCCAAGAGACCGAAGGAACGGTCATCGCGCTTGAGGGGCAGTACTACGACGCGGTGCAGACCTATTCTGATATAGACCCTTCCTCAGTAGGGTACGTCGCTCCGCGCTCGGTGGGCTACGTTACGTCCGCTGGCGTCGCCGTGCTGTCTCGTGCCCAGTAGTGTATGCGGGCCGCACTCCGGCTTCGTCTACGGGTTCTCGCAGGATTTCTTATCCTCATTGTCTTCGTTTTGGTTGCGAGACTCTATTTCGTACAAATAGTTAACGGAGACGAGTATTCGTTGCGCGCTGAGCGTCAGTATGTGAGTGCAAGTCATACGCTCTACGATCGCGGCAGTATCTACTACACCCGTAAGGATGGGACCGCACTATCAGGAGCAGCGCTTGCAACCGGGTTTCTGGTAGCGATTGACCCTTCAAAACTAAAGAACGCTCCGGAGGTGTATGACGCACTTGTCGCGCTCTTCCCGCTCGAGCGAGAGACGTATGACGCAGCAGTAGCAAAGACGAATGATCCCTATGAGGTGCTGGCGCGGCGGGTGCCGGAGGACGCAGGTCGTGCAATTTCTGCACTGGATGTGCCAGGCGTAATTGTCGAGCGGGAGCGGTGGAGAATCTATCCAGCTGAAGAGCGCGGAGCACAGACCATCGGTTTTGTTGCGTACGACAACGACAACGATCTGGCGGGCCGCTTTGGTCTTGAACGCTACTACGAAGACGTACTCACACGAAAGAACACAGGGCTCTTTGGTAACTTCTTTGCAGAGCTGTTTGCAAACCTCGATAGCGCGGTGGGTGATGCTTCAGAGGCACGTGAAGGCGACCTCATTACCTCCATAGAACCGGTGGTGCTCGATAAGCTCGACCAGGTACTGATGGAGATTCAGGGCAAGTATTCCAGTGCCGAATCCGGCGGCATCATTATGGATCCAAAGACGGGAGAGATAATCGCGCTTGAGACGGTGCCTTCGTTTGACCCCAACACCTTTGCCGAACAGGATTCAGAACACTTCGGAAACCCAATGGTGGAGAAGCGCTACGAGTTCGGTTCGATTGTGAAAGCCATTACCATGACTGCCGGATTGGACGCAGGGGTGGTCACTCCCGATACGACCTACAACGATACGGGCAAGATAACCCTCAACAACAAGACCATTTCCAACTACGATGGGAAAGCGCGTGGTGTGGTGCCGATGCAGGAGGTGCTCTCTCAGTCGCTTAACATTGGCGCTTCCTATATTGCAGGACGTCTGGGACATGAGCGCATGCGGCAGTACTTCACAGAGCTCGGTATGGGTGCTGAGACTGGCATTGACCTCCCGAGCGAGATTTCAGGGACTATCGATAACATCCTTGAGAGTCCGCGAGATGTTGAATACGCAACCGCTTCCTTCGGGCAGGGAATCGCGCAAACTCCCGTTGAGATGGTGAAGGCGCTCGGTGCGCTTGCGAACGATGGGAAGGTGGTGACGCCGCATGTGGTGCGTGCCATCAAACTTGAGTCCGGTATTGTAAAAGAGCTGTCATGGGGAAATGCAGAACAAGTGTTCAAACCAAAAGCAGTCGAGCAGGTCACCCATATGCTCGTGAATGTGGTCGACAAGTCACTTGCAGGCGGCACTGTCTCTATTCCTGAGATGAGCGTTGCTGCGAAGACCGGCACCGCCCAGATTGCAGGGCCTGGAGGCAAGTACTATGACGACCGTTACTTCCATTCCTTCTTCGGTTATTTCCCAGCGTACGACCCGAAGTTCATCATCCTTCTCTACACCCGCGAACCTAAGGGCGTGGAATATGCTTCTGAGACGCTGACGCACCCATTTATGGAATTGACCCAGTTTTTGATAGGGTACTACGCCATACCGCCAGACAGGGTAGAATACGCTCCAAGCGAAGAGTAGCCATGAAGCACTTCCTCAAACACCTCGTCGCCAGCATCCTCGCCCTCCTTGCGCGTGCGGTTATACGCAAGTACAAGCCGAAGATTGTGATGGTCACGGGAAGTGTGGGGAAGACCTCAACCAAGGACGCGGTGGCAACGGTGCTCGGTCCTGAGTTCTTCCTTCGAGCGAGCGAGAAGAGCTACAACAGCGAGTTTGGAGTGCCGTTTACTATCTTTGGAGTGAAAAATCCCTGGGCCAACCCGTTTGCGTGGGTACGCGTGTTTGAGGAGGCACTCGCACTCACTCTCTTCCCAAACCACTACCCAAACATGCTGGTGCTTGAGGTAGGTGCTGACCGTCCGGGTGATCTTGCCCGGATTTTGCGTATCGCAACTCCGGACGCGGTCGTGGTGACGCATCTTCCAAACATACCAGTGCACGTGGAAGCCTATGCATCTCCTCGTGCGGTGCATGAGGAGGAATTCGCCCCGGCCTATGCACTTGCTGCTGATGCTCCGCTCGTCCTTTCGCATGACGACGGACATGCCGAAGAGATGGCGTCAAAGCTTCAGGTTAACGTAAAGACCTTCGGATTCACCCAAGGGTCTGATGTTCGCCTCACTGAGGAGAAGCCGTTTCTTACAGACGGAAAGCCAGCGGGTATGCAAGCTACTATGACCGTCGCTGGAGCTTCCTATCCTATCGTCGTCGCGGGCGCCCTCGGGCGCCCGCAACTGTATGCTCCTGCAGCAGCCTTTGCGCTCGCACTCTCACTTGGCATACCTGCTAAACGCGCGCTCGAGAATCTCGCTTCCTATGTACCTCCGCCAGGTCGTGCACGGCTTCTTGCTGGAGTGAATGGCTCGACGCTTATTGATGATTCTTATAATGCCTCTCCTGCAGCGATGCTTGAGAGTCTCTCAGCACTATCGCTCATGAAGGGGAATCGCAAGATAGCGGTGCTCGGCGATATGCTTGAGCTCGGGCGTTATTCGGTTGAGGAGCATGAGCGGGTGGGGACGGTGGCAGGGAAGTCTACGGACATTCTGGTTACGGTGGGCATACGTGCCAAGGCGCTTGCCAAGGCTGCACGCGAGGCGGGACTCCCGGAGACCTCGGTCTTCGAGTACGACGGAGCGCGTGAGGCAGCTGATGCGCTTATGGGCATGGTGAAAGAGGGCGACCTCGTGCTTATCAAGGGGTCACAAGGTATCCGGACGGAGCGTGTTGTCACGAAGCTTCTTGCAAACCCGGAAGATACCAAGAACCTCATCCGGCAGGAACAGGAGTGGCTCCTTATTAAGTAGCTTGCCGGAACAGGGCTTACTTGGTATTTTGTGCGAACTGGCCTTATCGTCTAACGGTTAGGACGCTAGCCTCTCACGCTGGAAATCGGGGTTCGATTCCCCGTAAGGTCACAAAGAGTAGTGCGACCACTTATGCAGGTTTGTTCTTCCTAAGCTCGGTATCAATGATATCGAGTGATTCCTCCATAGTGTTCAACAGCTCCATGTAGGCTTTTGGATCGGTTGCTTTCAGGTTCTCGAGCGAACGGAAAATCTCTTCAATCTTCGCTTTGGTATCTGCGGGAGAGAATGGGGTGTCCATAGGTTATTTTGAGTCTTGTTTCTTAAGCCAGAGATAGAGAGCAAGCACGATAAGTGCGTCCGTCTGTACCACGGCGGCATCTGCAACTGCACCGGTGCCGACGAGTCGGAGTTGGTCGATGAACGCCTGAATCTTCTCCACACTTTCTGCAATTACTTCCGGGTCTCCTTGAATATTCGGAAGATCATTCGCAAGCTCTTGCTGCAAGTAATTTGCAAGCGAGAGCGCTCCACCGCCAACGCCGAAGAGGGTGACGGCAACTGTTTCGCTAATGACGAACGACCACTTGGCACCCTTCCGAGCCTTCGCGAGGAAATGTTCTTTCGCAAGCGTAAAGGCCCGCTTGAGGGAAAGGAAGGTCTTGTCAGCGATTGGCAGTGCTTGTTCTTCGTCGGTGTAGCGGGTAATTGAGCCGATGGCGTCAAGTGTAGTCTTTAAGCGCTTCACGAGAGATTTCTCACGCTTGGCGATGGCCTCTGGCGACGGAGGTGCTTCTTGCTGTGGAGGCTCTTCAGGCATGTTGGAAATTATACAGGTATCGCAATATAGCAGACAGGTTTTCCAACCTGCCAGTGTTCCTGTAGTTTTGGAAACACAATGACACCATCTCGGTCGAATGTGACAGAGTCCTCTCCTTGATGTCCAAGCACTTCACCTGCGCGAATCGGCTGGAAGGAGTGCGTACCCATCCCCTTGGCAAACTCAAAGCCGCGTGCGCTTAGTTTTATGGTCTTGTAGAAACGATAGGTGCCAGGCTTGTTCTTCGGAAGTGGGGGAGTAGGAATATCGAGAAGACCATGTTCCACCATCACGCCTTCGCATGCTTGGATGATAGCGCTAAGGCTACTGAGATCTTCAGACATTCCGGTTTCGACGCATACGCCGACTTTTCCGATGCGGTCCATGTACTCGTCTGAGGTGACAGGTTCATCTCCGAACACATACTCAGGGTCCTCAATGACGTTCTCGATGGGGAACCACTTGTAGACGCGCTCGTGAGCACCGTCCACACGGCTGCAGGAAAAAGGAGCCGAGGGTTTGTTGGTTGAGTGGAGGTCAACGAGAATATCCGCTTCCTGGCAGAGGTTCGCGAGTATGCCAACGCGCTCTTCTTCCCAAGAGCCCTCCACGCCCTTCAAGAGGTGGGCATCAGTAAAGTAGCGGTTGAGGTCCTTCCCACCAACCCAGCGTTCGTTCGCTGCCATTGCCTTGGTGTTCGCAAGCGCGAGGGTGAGCGTTCCGGAAGCAAGAGTACGCGAACCGTCGGAGAAGGCCTTCACTAAGTGTTTGACCGTCTCAATGCCAGTCTTCTCATTGCCGTGTATTGCACCAAAGATGAGCACGTGGGTGCCGGGGTGTGCGCTTGTTACGCGCCAGATGCTGTCGCCTACTTCGTGAACCATGTTGGGGGAGTGCTAGGCGAGTAAACTATCGACGACGGACTTTACGTCTCCACCGTCTGCCTTTCCTTTGAGTTCCTTCATCACTGCGCCAGTCAACTGGCCGGCCTTTGACTTATCTGCGTTCATCTCTGCAATCTTTGCCTTTACCACTACTTCGATTTCCTCGCGGGACATCTGGGCAGGGAGGAGGGATTCGATGATAGCGAGCTCTTCTTTTTCAGGAGCGGCAAGCTCGCCACGTCCTGCGTTCTCAAACTGCTCAATGGAGTCTTTGCGCTGGTTGCTAGCACGCTTCAAAACAGCCATCGCCTCTTCATCGGTGAGGAATTCATCAGGTTTGCGCTTCTTGGCAACCACCTCGTTAGTCATTGCGGTCACCAAAGAGCGCAGTGTACGCAGGCGCACCTCGTCTTTGGCTTTAAGCGCCTCAGGGATGCTTGCTTTGATGGAATCGTGGATAGCCATATTTGGATAGGGTACCATATAGGGAATGCAGGAACAGATGTGGCATGCACTTGCGGCCGATGAGGTCGCTCGCGCATTTTCTACCGATAATACAAAAGGCCTCTCGAAAGAGGAGGTTGAGGCGCGTCTCCTCAACGGTCGTAACCGTCTTCCAAAGGTCCATCGAGATTCTTTTTTCACGCGTGTCCTGCGTCAGTTTGCGAGCCCCATTGCGGTGGTGCTGGTGTTGGCTGCCTTCGCTACGACCTTCCTCTCGCACTACACCGACGCGATTGTTATTGCGGTCGCGCTCCTGGTGAACGTGGTCATAGGGCTCTTCCAGGAAGGTCGGGCATCAAAAGCTTTTGAAGCACTCAAGAAGAGTGAGGCCAAGCACGCCTTCGTTATTCGTGACGGTGAGCCAATGAAGATACTGGCCGAGGAGTTGGTGCCTGGCGACCTCGTGACCTTGATGGCAGGTTCTGCCGTGCCAGCAGACCTTCGATTAATAGAAGTGCACGCACTCACCGTTAACGAGTCTGCACTTTCCGGAGAGTGGCTTCCTGTTGAAAAAGACATCACGCTGCGCCCTGAGGAGGCGCCACTGGTTGAGCGCTCCTGCATGGTCTACTCGAGCACGCTCGTTGTCTCGGGTGCGGGGAAGGGCATTGTTGTCGCGACGGGAAGTACTACGGAAATAGGAAAGATTGCTACTGAGCTTGCGCACGACGATCGCACCGTCACGCCGCTCATGCGTGATGTACGCCAGATTGCGCGCGCCATCGTCATCATGGTGGCGGTCATCATGGTGTTCATTATTGTGCTTGGCTTGCTTCGTGGGTTGCCGCTTGATGAGACGTTGCTGACCGCAATTGCACTTGCTGTTGCGAGCGTTCCGGAAGGTCTTCCTGCTGCAGTGACGGTAGTGCTTGCGCTCGGTATGGAGCGCATTTTGAAGTCAGGTGGCCTGGTACGTAGTCTTATGGCAGCTGAGACGCTTGGTACGACAAGTATCATTCTTACCGACAAGACAGGAACCCTCACGAAGGGCCAGATGAGTGTCGCCGCCTACGTCACCTATTCCGGCACCTCTACCGAGCGTTCAAGCGATGGTGCACGCTTCATCCTCTCAGGAGCAGTGCTGGCTTCTGACGCGTATGTGGAAGAGCGTCCTGATGCAGAGGTAGGAGAGGAGAAGCTTGTCGCGCACGGCAGGCCCATTGAACAGGCAGTCATCCTCGAAGGACTCAAGGCGGGTATCGCAGGTCCTGAACTCAGAGGATTGTGCCCGCGCACTGATGAGCTTCACTTTGATTCTTCGCGTCGCTTCGGCGGCATGATGGTGCGGGAGGACGGACACTCAGTAGCGTATCTCTCTGGTGCTCCGGAATTCTTCCTTGCACAGGCTACCCATGTGCGCGACGAGAAGGGAGCTATGCACCGCCTCACTGATGAGTTGGCGAGCCGCTTCGCGTTAGCACTTAACTCGGCTGCTAAGGAAGGGAAGCGAGTTATCTCCATCATGCGCGTGGAGCACACAGAGACGATGTTCCCAAAGAAGCCTGAAGAGATTCTCACCAAGGGCGCAATCATGGGTCTCATTATCTTTGAAGACGGCATGCGCTCTGAGGTGCCTGCGGCGGTTGAAGACATGCAGGCAGCTGGTGCACGCGTCATGATGCTTACGGGAGACAATCCAGAAACTGCGCTCGCCATCGCGCGGGAAGCTGGTATTGCAGGACCTGATGATCGCGCGTACACGGGAGCTGAGCTCGAGAAACTCACTGACGAAGAGCTTCTCAAGGTGCTTCGCACCAACTATGTCTTTGCGCGTGTTGCACCTGCCCAGAAGCTGCGCATAGCTAATACGCTCGTTAACGCAGGGGAAGTGGTGGCAATGACCGGCGACGGCGTGAACGATGCTCCTGCGCTTAACGCAGCCTCTATCGGTGTAGCAGTGGGTTCAGGAACTGACGTCGCGAAAGAGGCATCCGACCTCGTGCTGCTCAATAACGGCTTCGAGGTGATTACTGCCGCCATTAGAGAGGGAAGGAGGCTTCGCGATAACTTCAAGAAGATTTTCGCCTACATGCTCTCAACTAACTTTAGTGAGGTACTGCTCATCTCCTTTACGCTTATTTTCGGGCTTCCGCTTCCTATTCTTCCGACCCAGATTCTGTGGTCGAACCTCATTGAAGGCGGACTCATGAACTTCGCGTTTGCCTTTGAACCGCTCTATCCCTCTGCAATGAAGCGCCATCCGAAGGACCCAGATGTAGCTAAGGTGCTCTCTCCGAAGCTTCTAAAGCTCATTGCACTAGTTGGTACGGTGACTGCCGTCATGCTTATTATCATCTTCCTCATGCTCCACTCCCTGCGGATTCCGCTCATTGAGATACAGACCATGATGTTCATCGGTGTCTCCATCAACACCATCTTCATTGCCTTCTCTATCAAGAGCTTTGGTACGCCTATCTGGAAGATGCCGCTTCTCTCAAACAAATTCCTTGTTATCGCCTTAGCGGCAAGCGCCGTCTTGCTTGCGGCCGCCCTCTACGTTCCTGCCCTCCAGAATCTCGTCCACACGGTTCCGCCGTCTCCGCTCAATATCGCTATCCTTATCGGCTTCGGTATCGTAAACATGCTCACCATCGAAGTAGCTAAGTGGCTTTTCTTTATTCGCCCCGATGAGCGAGCGGAACGTCGCGCACTCGCAGTAGCCTAGTGCTTCTTTCCCCAGGTATAATCAGTGTATGAACTGGCTCCTCGTAGGTGGCATCGTCCTGGTAGTCCTCATTGTCCAAGGAATAGTCCTCTGGCTGGTCTTACGGCAGCGTAAGGGAGGGGAGGAGACGGGTGGAATGATGCTTTTGCAGCGCCAGATGGAGAACCTGGAGCGAGCGCTTGATTCCCGCATGAGTGAATCGTCTAAGCAGATGCACGACACCATGCGTACCCAGCTTGGTGAGTCCTCGCGTCTTATCAAGGAAATTACGACAGAGCTCACGTCAGTAAAAGAGATAGGACGGCAGACCCAGACCTATGCCGAGCAGCTGCAGTCGCTGCAAGACCTCCTCAAGAACCCGAAGCAGCGCGGCATCCTTGGCGAGTACTATCTTGAGACGGTGCTTAAGAATGTGATGAGCCCAGAAGACTACCGGATTCAGTATCCGTTTAAGAATGGAGAGATTGTTGATGCCGTCATTGTCATCAACAAGAAGCTTGTGCCGGTGGATTCTAAGTTCTCGCTTGATAACTACAATCGCTTTGTGGGAACTCCGGTGGGAAGTGCAGAACGTACGGCCGCAGAGAAAGTATTCGTAAACGATTTGAAGCTTCGTATTGCAGAGACCGCTAAGTACATTCGTCCCGAAGAGGGAACTATGGACTTCGCATTCATGTTCATTCCAAGCGAAGGCATTTACTACGACCTGCTTACCAACCAGATTGGAGCAGGGGATGATGAGAACCTCATACAACGCGCCGCTTCACGAGACAAGGTGATTATCGTCTCGCCAACCTCGTTCCTCGCCTACCTCCAGACTGTTATGCAGGGACTGAAGGCACTGCAGATTGAACAGAAGGCGGTGGAGATTCAGAAGCGTGTGGGCGAGCTCGGTCGCCACATCGGCTCCTACGAAACCTTTTATAAGAAACTTGGCACTGCGCTTGGCACTGCCGTCTCGCACTGGAACAGTGGCTATAAGGAACTCGGGAAGATAGACAAGGATGTCTACCGTATTGCTGAAAGCAAGGCGGGAATCGAACCGACGCTGCTTGATAAGCCATCGGCAGCAGACGACGACGAGTATGTCTAAACAGGGCGAAGGTCTTTCTCAACCGGGACACAAAGACCCCGCTCTTCCACAGCTCTTTACGATGGTCGGCACCAGTATGCCGCTTCCGAAAAGTGCATTCGGTACGGGGCGGTTTATTGCGAACAAGGGCATTGAGAAGGTGCTTAAGGATGCGCTTCGCAAGAAATACACGAAGGATGATACGGCAGCTGCCTTCACAGGAAAGATTGATCCAGAAGATAAGATTCTTGATGCTGCTGCGCAGAGCCGTTCATATTTTCTTGAGCCAGAGATAATACAAGGTCAGCTCGCGCTTCACGGCTACGTGCCAGCATCCACGGAGCAGTTTTTGCGCCATCTTATGTCGGTGAACAAACGTCCCGTTCTGAACGCGCGAGGAGAGCCTCGAGCCTATATTTGTATAGAACCACTTGATGAGTACACCAAGCCGGTATCGCCCGAAGAGAAGACGCTGGTGAAGGCGCTTACAACAGCTACGGGTGATGACGTCGCCCTCCTAACTAAGGACCTCGAAGACCTACAGCAGGAACGAATGGTGCCACAGCACCTCGTAGCTACCTGGAACGGGGAGAAGTGGTACGTGGTACCCATGTCGCTTGACCAGATTAGGGCCTATACACTCGCCTTTGGGAGGCCTGTATTCGTAGGGGTGGAGAAGCGGAAGGGGTAGCTCGCATGGTTTACATATAGGCCCTTTTCGGGTAGAGTAGCCGGATTATGGATATCGCAGTCATCAAGACCGGAGGCAAGCAGTACGTCGTCGCTAAGGGCGGCACTATTACTATCGAGAAGCTCGGACGGGGCATCAACACCTTAAAGCTCGTTAAGGGGGACACCGTCACCTTTGACGAGGTGCTTATGACCGATGATGGGAAGGAGACTACTATCGGTACGCCTTCTGTGAAGGGTGCCAAGGTGACCGCCAAGGTCATGGAAGTTGGCCGCGCTAA
>JAGOSU010000023.1 GCA_018062165.1 Minisyncoccota bacterium | reverse complement strand
TTGCGCTGACGAAAGAGGAAGACTGCATACAATTCCCAGCTGCACTTAACGATGAACTAAGTGGGTCAGCGCGCAACGAAGCAGTGAAGCACGTACTGCGCGACACTGTTCCTGAAGGAAAACTCTTTATGGCGCAGCCATTTCTTGATGGGGAAGTGAACCACCTCTTTCATCTAGATCCAAAACTTTCGGCGCAGTTTAATGATAAAACCAATCTAGGTACCTATATTCCGGAAGCCTATCTTCCAGCCCGCTACGTATCCTTTGACAACGGGGCCGCGTTCGCAAGCGCAACGATTTCTGTACCGTTCCCTTGCGTGGTAAAGGTTGCGTCCTCAAGCGCTGGGGATGGCGTCCGTATCTGCAGAAGCGTGGAAGATGTCCAGGCTGCAAAGGAGACTTTCAAAGGGGTGATTGATGGCATTTTTATCGAAGAGTTCGTCGAAGCGGTCGAGAATTACTGCATTCAGTTCGGCATACCGTTCAATGCAGAAGAACCGATAGAGATTATCGGCTACAACCACCAAGTGATTACAGACGTTGGCGAGTTCCTGGGAAGTGTTGTGTGTCCGCCCCACGTTATCGCAAATCCACTTCTGTATGATATTTTCCGCATTGTTACCACAGAGATTTTACCGAGTGTACGTAAGGCAGGATGGTATGGCGTTGGAGGACTTGACGTACTGATTTCCACTTCAGGAAAACCGTATTTTATTGACCCCAACTTCCGCCAGACCGCCACCTTTGGTCTCGTGTCTCTTTCGCGTCGTGGACTTATTCCAAAGAAGGCAGTGGGCTTTATCGGCACCTTTACCGGCTCTGAGGAGGCCTTCGCGAAGGTTTTCGCATATACCAACCCAAAGTCTTCCCACCATCTTCTTCAGATGATTTCTATGAGCCGTAAGGGAGATCTATACCGCTTTAACGCAGGCCTTCTGTATGAAAACCAAGAGGAGCTTGTAGAGAATGTTCGTTTGCTTAAGTCGATTGGCATTGAAGGGAAGGTAATTGACCTGATTCTCGAAGGTCACGTTTCGGGTCTCTAAAACTCCCACGTTTTGTATACTGTGGGGATGCCTGCTCCCGACGGATTTCCTATAGCCTATTGGAGCCATTCCTCGCTCCTGGCGTTCCTCCGGAATCCTCTTGCCTGGCACACGCGCTACGTAGAGCGTATCTATGACGCGCCACGAACCCCTGCGTCTATCATCGGGTCCGCAGGTCATGTCGCGCTCGAGCATTTCTATAGTGGAGCGGAGAAGGAGCTCGCTATGCGTCTTGGTGCTGAGTCCATGGATGCAATTGCGGACTTTGAGATTAATTTCGGTGCGGCAAAAACCAAGCGAGCGCAGCGGCAGAAGCGCGAGGCAATGAAGCGCGAGTACTATCAGGCCGTAAATTACTATCTAAAGCGACCTCCCAAACACAAGGTGCTAGGCGCTGAGGTGAAGGGGGTTGCGGCGGTTCCTGGCCTCCTGCTTCCAGTGAAGGCTATATCGGACCTCGTAGTGGAATCAAAAGGGAACCCTGGTGCGGTCGACGTGGTTGACCATAAATTCGTGCAGTCGTTCAGTGCCAGTGGCGCAGATCGACCCGCCTTCGCGCTTCAGGCCATCTTCAACTACTACACGGTGAAGGATATTTTTGATAAGCCAGTGAAGCGCTTCATCGTGTACGAGTGCAAAAAGACCCGCAACGCTGATGGACGTCCGCAGCTCAAGAAGTACGTGCTTGAGTACGAGAAAGCAGAAGAGTCATTCAAAATATTCCACCGCCTTCTTATGGACGCAACGGAGGAAGTAGCACGTAAGCGTGTCTATCTTCCGAACCCCTCAGACATGTTCGAAGGAGAACACTCCTTCGAACTCTATCGTCTCAAGCTTAACGAGTGAGCTGTTCGAGTGCCTGCTCAATAATCATCTTCATCTCGCCGTAGGTAAGGGCGCCAGAAATAGCGATGGGCTCTTCACCCTTAACCACCACAACGCTATACGGTGCAGCGATGGCGCCTATATCAAGTGCGTTCGCCAAGTCGCTTTCGACTTTCTTCACGTAGCGGCCTTCAGCCATGCATGTTTCAAACGCATCGTCTTCCACCCCCACTTGTGGCAAGAGGGACGTGTACGCGTTCGGGTTGAATTCATTCGTGCCTGGTGCTGAGGAGTGCATGAGGTCAATGAAACGCCAGAAGGCATCCTCACCAGCAAGGGCCGCCACGCATTCACTTGCCTCTGCATGGAGCCCCGCGTTTGCGTGGCTAGAGACGAGTGGAAGATGGCGGAAGACCCAGGCAACCTGGCCACCTGCACCGTAGTCAGTCATGATTTGGCTCATGGTGCGCTCGAACTGCTTGCAGTAAGCGCAGTCGAGGTCTGAGTACGTGACAATCACGACACCACCAGTCGGGTTACCGACCACGTGTTCTTCAGGAGAAACAGGACGTAGGGCGCTAATGTCCGGAGCGGGAACCGGAGGCAGGTTGTTGACCCGCACCATGTAGACGGAGATAGCAATGATGACCCCGGCGAGGATAATCGCACCGGGGAGCAGGATGGTGCGCTTCATTCCATTCAGTATACCAAGCCTAGAAGGGCAAGGTGTGTGTGAGGGAGGGACTGCTTCCCCCGTTCTCCCAGTCAGACGCATCTATCTTCATCTCTCGAACCTCACGCAAATCCTTGTATTTGAGGTTCCCGTTAGTGCGCGCGTAGTCGTAGAGTTCGCGAGTGAGCTTTACGTCTTCCAGACAATACTCCTTTACTTGGTCGAAGAGCCCCTGTTCCCACCAATCTACTGCCTTGAGTCCGTCTCCAGTCTTCCCGCGCCCTAGTGTTGCCTGTGCGAGCGTATCGAGACGCACTCTTCGGCCAAGTACGTTGTAGACCTCAGTGAGGAGGTCGAGGGATTTGATTTTGGTGAGGTCGCCAGGATAGTACCGATTGAGTATGGGAATGTCGAAGCTGTCGGAGTTGAAGCCAATCAGCATATCGGCACGCTCAAGGATGGGCCAGAGCTTAGTGAACTCCTCGACGAAAAAGGCAGAGTATTCATTCGTCTCTGAGTCGTGAATACCCACGACCGTAACCTCCATGGCGGAGGTATCGAATTTACCGCGCACCATCGATGCAGCCTTAGTCTCGATATCAAACGTAATCGCACGCATGCTACGAAAGGAATGAAGCGACAGAGTTCTGCTGCATGGTCTCCTCTTTGCCGCTAGCAAGGTTTTTAACACGCACCTCTCCGCTTGTGGCCTCGTCTGCTCCGTACGCCATGAAGAGGGGAATGCCACGACGGTCGGCATCTTTAATCTGGTCGCCGAGACCCTTGCTCCCGATGTGGACGAACACGCGTGCGCCTGATTTCCGCAGTTCCTGCGCGAATTCCTGTGCGGCAGGTATGCATTCTGGGGACGGGGTACCGATGTAGAGCTGTGGAGCATATTCGTTCTCAATCATGAGCTTGTGCGTTTCAAGGAAGTCCATGAACGTAACGTCACCGAATGCAAAACCCACTGCGGGGATTGGGTCACCGCCGAAGAGGGAGACGAGGCCATCGTAGCGTCCACCACCAAAGAGCGCGCGTGGGTTCACGGGGTCCGTGTCGTTTACCTCAAACACCATGCCGGTATAGTAATCAAAGCCGCGCACAATCTCTGGGTCAAAGGAGACATTCGTTACTCCACGTCCTTTGAGCGTCTCGATAAGTTCCATGACCTTCTCTTTTTCAGCCTTTACCTCGGGGTCGGTAGCTTCCTCAACCGCAGCAAGTGGGTCCTTGGTGCTTGCGCGAGCTTCGTTGAACTCCGCGGCGCTCATCTTCGACTTCTTATCAAGAAGCTGCCAGTA
The DNA here is from genome assembly GCA_018062165.1 of Minisyncoccota bacterium. Classification (GTDB taxonomy): domain Bacteria; phylum Patescibacteriota; class Minisyncoccia; order Phycocordibacterales; family Phycocordibacteraceae; genus C7867-001. The sequence goes on along the minus strand of JAGOSU010000023.1, from coordinate 8,007 downwards.
CGCCTTGACCCCTTCGGCATCGGTAAGCCCGACCGCTCTGCAGGCAGCGCCCAAAAGTGCGCGTGAGTTTATGCGGATGGCGAAATCGTTCGGTGTCGCGCCAAAGGAGGTAAGAATATCGCTCGCGAGCATGAGAACCTCAAGGTCGGCCTCTCCCTCTGGGAGACCAACGAGGTCCACGTCTGTCTGAAAGAACTCACGCAGGCGTCCACGCTGAGGGCGCTCGTAGCGGAAGCGGTTTCCAATTGAGAACCAGCGGAAGGGAAGCGGAAGCTCGCGACGCTTTGCAGCAACCATACGTGCGAGCGTAGGAGTCATCTCAGGGCGCAGTGTTACGCGCCTGCCACCGCGATCCTCAAAGCTAAACGTCTGCTCGCGGATAATCTCTTCATTACCCTTACTCTCATAGAGTTCTGAGGGCTCAAGTGGGGAAGCTTGGTATTCCTCGTACCCCCAAGCGCGCAGAACCTTGCGGGTCTTCTCAAAGACGCCTGAGAGGCGCGCCCAGTCAGCTGGGTAGAAGTCGCGTACGCCTTTGTAGGACTCAGTTGAGAGAGGTTCGCTCATCTGGGGAGTATACCGGGACCCAGCGAGCTCGCCAAACGGCTATATGATTTCGTACAGCGAGGTGGAGTACCCGCGATTCTTTGCTGACTCGTTTGGTTCTCTATAGAGCACAAGACGTGCCGCCCCCTTTTTGACCATCCATTCCCACTCATCGAGCGCATCTCGGCTGAGAGAATTTCCGGAGAGAAGTCGAGTACCTTCCGACGCCAACTGCTTCACGAGCGTTACATAGGCGGAGCGGCCGTAACGATTATTCTCATGTCCTTCAAAGAGGCGTATATCAACTATGAACGTGGTGCCGGGGACGTTTGTGTCGGAAACCATCACTACACCAACAGCATCTCCGTTGCTGTTATATATTTTCATGCTTCGCCACGGACTCTTTACGTCCGAGAGTGCTTCTTCTCTGAGTGTGACTGCCGGCAGAGCGTTTTCCGGATCAAGAAGACTTTGGTATACCTCCGGACTCCGCACGGGCGGCTTGCCGATTTCTTCGCGAAGGTCCTTGTCTGTTTTTATTGTTTCGCCTTCACTCATTTCTTATCAACGATAACGTGCTGTGGGCGTTCCTCGAACTTACCTGCCTGGTGCATGAGGAGGTCGCGCACATCCTTTGGGTGTGAGATACCAGGAAGCTCGGTGCGGTCTGCAGCACCTGCGCTCTGCACCATGAGGTTACCGAACCCAAAGAGGGTGTGGAAGAAGCCTGTCTCGTGCACGGTAACGTCTTCGATATGGTCGAGGAAGAGCGACGTCACTTCGCGGCTAAAGAAGTCGATTTGCTCGACGTCGATGATGCGCTTGTTGGTGATAATCCAGACATCGAGGAAGTAGCGCATGAAATTTGAGAAGGCGCCCATCCAGACAAAGAGCCACCACGCTCCAAGCACAAAGAGTATCCATGGGTTCTCGAGGGAGACGTAGTGTGCCCACGGGGTGGTTACAAACGGACTCTTGGCAAAGAGCTCGAGTGCAAGCACCGGAAGGTACGCAAAGACTGCAAAGGGAATAGCAGCGCCCACGTAGATGAGCCAGTGTTTCCTGACTGCCATCAGTACGTGCTCGCCCGGCTGGAGGTGAAGGTCTTCCATACTAGTGAAGGGCTGACGTCATGTAGATAAAGATGCCGCCGGAGACCGCCAGGTGAAGGGCGATGGCGGGAACAGCCACCCAGGATGAGCGACCATAGCGGAACCAGTGGTAGATAGCCACTAAGGTGTAGATGGTCCACCAAATAAATATCAGGGTGAAGATAACTGAAAGCACCGCTTCACTCGTGACAGTTCCGAAGAGTGCGGGGAAGCGAAGGAGCGTCGCTGGTGCATCCATACGCTAGTAGTGTCCCACGAGAAGACGCGACCTGCCATATGGGTCCGTGCGTATCTCACTGTGCGGAAGGAAATTGCTTGCTGCTTCGATGTTTTCAACGTCTGCCTCAATCCACACTTCGCCACCTTGTACGAGGTAGGACGGTGCTTCCTGTGCAATGCGGCGTATCACCTCTAGACCATCAGTGCCTGAGTAAAGCGCTTCTTCGGGTTCGTACTCAAGCACGCTCTCGGGCAGTTCTCGTCCTTCTGGTATGTAGGGCGGGTTGGAGACAATGAGGTCGAAGGTCTCACCGAGGAAGGGCTCGAAGAGGTCGCCTGCACGTATGTCTGCCCGTGAAGCATCAAGTCCGTTCAGTTCAAGATTCTTTCGTATCTGCTCAGCATGTTCTTCCATGAGTTCTCCAAAGGAAACATGTGCGCCTGGGACCTTCGCAAGAACCGAGAGTCCGATTGCACCGGAGCCGGCGCAGAGGTCGAGCACACGAAGCGTACGGCCTTCAAGTTTCGTGATAAGTTCCTCGGTCCACCACTCAGTCTCGGGGCGGGGGATGAGCGGGCGCGAGTCGAGGTTGATTCTAAGACCAAGGAACGGCACCCATCCTATGACATACGCCAAAGGCTCTCCCTCGGTAAGGCGTGCGAGGTCTCCCGAGAGGTCTACGCTCCGGTCTCCCGCATATTTGTCGCGAATCAGGGCTTCCACATCTTCTCGGCTGGTCTCCATAGTCATACGGTATACTACCCTTATGAAAACAGCACTCTGGGATGTGTTCTTTGCACTCTTCTTTGCGGTCCTGATGTTCCTCGGCGTCTCGTGGCTTGAGGAGACGGGCCGCTTTACTACGTGGGTACCGCTCGGGGATTTCCTCCTCATGGCACTCGCGCTCTTCCGTCTTATTCGTCTTACATCCTACGATCTCATCACGAAGTTCATCCGTGATGCCTTCGTCGGCAAGCCACAGGGAACCTTTCTCGGGACGCTGGGGGCACTCGTGAATTGTCCTTGGTGTGTGGGCCTTTGGTGGAGTTTCTTCATGGTGTTCTTCTACTTCGCTACTCCGTATGCGTGGCCGGTGATTCTTATCCTCGCGCTTGCAGGAGTTGCTTCCTTCCTTCAGATTCTCGTAAACCTTATAGGTTGGTCTGCAGAAGAGAAGAAGCGCAAAGTGCTTGATGCGCCGAACGCTGGAGGCCACACCTCTACCTGCGGATAAGAAAAAGGCCCGCTTAGTGCGGGCCTTTTTCTTTTGTCAGAGCTTAGTAGCCACCTCCGTAGCCACCGCCGCTGTTTCCGCCGCCGTAGCCGCCTCCGCGGTTACCGCCGCCAAAACCACCGCGACCTCCGCCTCCGCCTGCTGGGCGATCACCCTGTGGGCGAGCAAAGGAAACCGAGAGCGTGCGCCCATCGAATTCCTTTCCGTCCCAACGGTCGATTGCAGCCTGGGCCTGAGCCTCGTCTGCCATCTCGACGAAGCCGAAGCCGCGAGAACGACCGGTCATGCGGTCCATAATAATACTGACGGACGATACGGTACCTGCCTCTTCAAAGGCGGTGCGCATTTCATCCTCGGTCGTGCGGTACGGGATACCGCCGACATAGAGCTTGTTTGTTGCCATGTGGCTTGATTGACTGATGTATAACTTCTCGCCGAACTGAGTACTAGGAGTGGTTTGGCCACGCAAAGCTCTGGATACTGCGAGTCATTTGCAGTATGCAACAGATTTAACACTTCCACAAGGAAGGTGGGGACAGCTGTCTATTTTTCTTCAGCAGGGAAGAGGGATTCGCTAGCAAAGGCTCCCGCTTCGAATTCGTGCGCGAAAGAGTCCATTTCCTCATACATGTTTACTGTAGATTCTTTCGGTTCTTTCATATGGCGTATACCGAGGAATCGAGTGCTTGTCTTACCAAGTACTACGTTTGCTTCCTTCGCTGCTTGTTGAAGCGCCGCTATGTCGACGGAGAGGAACCGCCGTTTGAGCGGTTTCGTTGTGTCCGGTTCGATCGTCTGGTGATTGCGTATAGCATCTCGCAGGAGCATTTTTAATGGCCCGTCGAGAGCGTAGAGCATGCCCTTATGGAATTCCGTTCCCTTGTCGCTCCCAACACTGCGGAGCGCGAGTAAACTGAATGATCCAATGAATTTCATAAGACCCACCGCCTTGCCTTGATCAAGGAATACAATACCTTCAAGATCCTTTCCGCTTTCGAGTATGTTCAGCGGGTCACGGGAACCGTCTGCCGTCTTTCCTGTGAGTGTGCGGAAGAAGCGCCGCTCAGCCTCATCACACACCTCTACCTGCGATTTCCCAGACTCCCAATGCGTATGTGAGCCCTCGCCCCGTCCTTTTGTAAGGTCCACCGTGATACCGTCCTGCGAGATCAGGAAGGGAATATCGGCTTCTAAGAGGTCGACAGTGCTAAAAGGTACCGCTAAATCATCCCGACTCATCTCTGCTCCGGCGAGTGAGAAGCACGCGGGCCACATCGCTTTTCTTCCGCGAGAACCAACGTGGCAGGAGTGCGTTGCTGCGGTGAGCGGCGCTCGTTTCAGGTACGTGTAGAGGTCTTTCGCGTTTGGAAAGCGCTTTGCGAACTCGGTGACTCCATTACCGACGTTGGCGAAGTTGCTTACAAAATATTCGAGGTCGTTGATAGAAATATCGCCATTCTTCACGTGTGCTTCGACACGTGCGAGCCATGCCTCGGGCTGCATACGTGTGCGTGTAGCGTGGTTGTGGATGGCTTCGCGTCCTTCAAGGAGAGGGTATTGGTCGGCCTTCGTAGGTGGTTTGCGTTCTCTAAACATGAAGTGAGTCTTTATGTTCGCCGTCCCAGGTTACCTCACCACGCACCACTTTGTCCGTAATCTGGGGCTGCCATTCTTTCTCCGCTGCCTGCACACGCTCGGCGAGCGTGTCTGGGGTGTCCTCAGGAAGTATGGGAACCGGATGCGAGAAGAAGACGGGACCTTCATCAAACTCAGGCGTTACGAAGTGCATGGAAACTGCTGACTCTGTAATCCGTCCCTCTTGGTACGCTTTCAGTACTGCTTCGTGCACAAAGCGCCCCCAGAGACCTTTACCGCCAAACTCCGGCAGGGGGCCGGGATGAATGTTGAAGGTAGTACGAGGGTCAAGTCCTGCGACGAGCTTCAGCCAACCGGAGAGCGCGACGAAGTCTGCGCCTGCCTCGTTGACTATCTTCTGGTAGTTCTCGGCGGTGTAGGGACCAGGGAAGTAGATGAAAGGAACACCAAGACGGTCTGCACGCTCTCGCACACCACCGTTCTCGTTGTTAGAAACGACGCCGACGATATCTGCGGCGGTAACGTTTTTCACCAGGTTCTCAAACCCGCTCCCGCCACCATCGGGGGTGCCTGAGGCAAGAATGAGGAGGCGGGGCTTCATTGAGGAAGAGTATATAGGATTATGAGACGTGGTGGGTCATAGCACGTTTGATGTCTTCAAAGGTGCCGCCAACCTTCTTTCCTGGGTTCAGGATGTTCAGCGGGTCAAAGATTTCCTTAGTCTGCCTGAAGAGTTCCACCATCTTCTCTCCGAACAGCTGGGTCAAATAGGGGGTGCGGATGATGCCGTCGTTGTGTTCGCCGGTAGTGGTGCCCCCGTACGCAATCACAAGCTCGTAGACCTTGGGAGAGAGCTCCATAATTATGGTATGGGACTCCTCTTTGGAGAGGTCCATGAGGGGAATGATGTGGAAGTTCCCGTTTCCGATGTGTCCGGCAATCGTATAGATAAGGTTGTACTTCCCAAGGAGTTCATAGAGCTTGGGGAGGAACTCAGGATACGTCTCAGGAGGCACCACGAAGTCATCAATGAACGGGGAGGCGTAAAGACCCTTGAGGTTCTTCCTGAGAAGGGAGAAGCTTTCGCGCCTGACAATCCAGTACTTCTCGCTCGCGCGTTCATCGACGTTAATGCGCGTAGGGAGTTTCAAATCCTTCAAGGATTCCTGCGCATCCTTCGCAGCTTTGAGTGCAGCGTCGTGTGTGTCCTCTGAAAATTCTGCCATGAGTACCAACTTCGGTACGCCCCCCTTGAGTACTAGTCCTACCTCAGGAAGGAAGGAGAAGCCAAGGCGGACGGCGCGCGCAAGCCCCATCTGCGAGAGCATCTGCGGGAGGAACTGCACGGCAAGCTTGAAAGTGTGGTCGTCGTAGGACTCAAAGGACTCAGGATTGTATGTAAGAACGCGCTTCACCACCTCCGGAAGCACGTTCATGTCAGAGAGGAATACCACCAACATGGAGCGGTGGTCTTGCGGCTTCACTAAGGAAAGCTTCGCTTTCGTCATAAGTGCGAGCGTGCCCTGTGCGCCACAAATAAGTTTCGCGAGGTTGAAGGTGCCGTTTTCAAAATCCAAGACGCTCCAGAGTGCGTAGCCAGCGGAATTCTTGGAGACCTTGGGACGTGCAGCTTCGATTACCTCGCGGTTGTCGATGATGAGGTTGCTCATCCTTCGATAGATATCGCCCTCCAAATCCGTTTGGAGTTTCTTCTGTGCAAGTTCATCAGGACCGAGTGCCTTGAAGGTGGTCGTGGTGCCGTCGGAGAGAATCACCTCTACTTCCTCAACGTACTTCTCAGTCTTACCGTACTTGAGGGTGCGCTCGCCGCCTGAGTTGTTGTTCACGATTCCGCCCATAGCCGCAATCTCTCTTGAGGCAGGGTACGAGGGAAGAATGAATCCTTTCTTGAGAGTCTCCTTCTCGAAATCCCGGTAGAAGGCACCTGGCTCAGTGACGGCATAACCGTCGCCCACTTCAAGCACCTGGTTCATGTACTTGGTGAACACGGCGACGATGGATTTTGTGAGCGGGCCGCCCGACATGTCGGTGCCGGCAGAGCGGGCGGTGACCGATACGTCTTCACCTGTTTCCTTAAGGGCGTGCACGGCATGCACGAGGTTTGCGACGTCACCCGCGTCCTTGGGATACACCACAAGCGTTGGGCGCTCTTCAAAGACGCTCGTATCTCTTGAGAAGGTGTCGAGGGTAGGGGAGTCGTCAGCGACATCGCCCTTGATGGCTTTTGCTATGTCGTCGCGAAGCATCGTATGGACAATGGTAGCACGCGCTATACTTCCCGTATGGACGAGCATAGGGAATCACTGGAGCGCATTAAGGAGCGGGAGCGCGAGGCCATGCGTCTCGCCGGCATTCAGACGCTTAACGCAGGATACGGGTTTTTGAAGTCGAACATCACCACGTATGATGAGCACCTTTTCCCGGGAGATACATCCATTTTCGACACTATTCGGGCTATTCACGCTAAACATCCTGATCGCCCGGTGCGCATTCTCGACTTCGGGTGCGGTTCCAATGCTGCACTGCGAAGCTTGAAGCAGCAGATGCCCGACATTCCGTTTGAGCTTGTGGGTGTGAGTATCGAAGACCCACGAGATGAGTTTGATAAGAGAACGGACAAGGAACTTGGCATTCAGTTTGTGAATGTGAGTTCGAAGCCTGTCTTCAAGGTGTCACCTGACGGTGTGGTGCGCAAACATGAGCCAAAGGCGAGTTTCGTCGCAGGCGAAGGGGAAAAGTTTGACCTCATCATCACCCGCTTTGCCCTCCAGCATGTTCCCGATGTCTTCCGAGTGATGCGCGGTCTCTACCAATCGCTTGAACCGGACGGTGTCATGCACGCGCATATAGGGGAGTACACCAGCGCGGAGCGCTTTGCTGGTCGTGAGGGTGGGACACCCACCTACGAGGACTATGCGTTTGGTAGCAAGGAGTTTAATGACACGGTGGACGAACTGATTGCAGGAGGCGTGCAGATTGAACGGCACTACCCGAGTTACCCCGAGGTCTACGTCATTAAGAAATCACCGGCCAAGATGAAGTTCCCGAACCTGCGCTATAAACTTGATGGGACCACGACCGGCCAGATCTATACGCGAGCTAAGAGCTAGGAAAGAATTTCTTCTACGAAGCGGAACGTATCATCGGGCGTCTCAACTGCTTTTGTATCAATCACGTCCATGACCGACTCATCATTGCCTCCAGGATAGAGCGCATCTCCTACGTAGATACAGTCCTCCTTTGACCAGTCCATGCGCTCAATGAGGCGCTCCACGTTG
>JAGOSU010000022.1 GCA_018062165.1 Minisyncoccota bacterium | reverse complement strand
CCCCTGTTTTGAGAGACGTCGACTGCGCGTACTTCACTGCTTCACCGAACTGAATGCTTGCAGAGTCTTTGAGCGGGAAGAGGCGTGCACGAATGGCGGCAGCTTGTGCCTGCCGTTCAGCGAGCACCTGGCTGTAGGCCGCCTCTTCGGTGGTTGCAAACGCGAGCAGGTTCTTCTTCTCCGCTTCATTACGAGCGACTTCATCTTTCTTCGTCTCAACAACCGCACGCGCATCAAGCTCCGCGTCCTGGCGTGCGGCGAGCGCCTTACGTTCTGACTCGGTCTCCGCCTTCACTCCGCGAAGTTCTGCAAATTGTTTATGGAGTCCTATTTGTACGGAGAGCATGTCATCGACATCCTCAAAAAGCGCGAACGCATTATCCGTTGCGAGCGCAACTTCTACCAACGCAAGATCATCTACTTGGTTCTGGCGGCGAATGAGTGCTGCAAGCGAATCGAGTCCGGCACCAATATGCGACTCAAGCTCCCCTATCCGGCTCGTTCGCTTTGAAATTTCACTCCCGAGCTTGGTAATCGCGAGGTTCTTAGATTTTATCTGAGCTTCCGCCTGCTTTATCTGTGCATTGAGGAGCGTGACGTCACCTTGGAGCGTGCCTTTCTTTGCACGCGCTGCCGCAACATCTTTCTCAAGGCCCGCAATCTCGTCTTGGAGCTTGTTGTATTCACTCTTAAGTTTGTCGCAGTCATCCTGCGACATGCCCGGACACTCGTCTGGAAGCTCCTCAGCGTGCGCATTCCCAAGCAGGAGCGGCCCGAACAAGAATACGAGAAACGTAAGTGCGCACACGTAAAGAACGCGGGTCTTCATATTCTTCGGAAGTATAACAGAAGACGTCGGGAGCACCCCGACGTTACTTCATGAACGAAAAAGGCCCCGAAGGGCCTTTGATTACTCCTTAGGAGCTTCTGGAGCTTCTTCTTCCTTGCCCTTCTTCTCTACCTCAATGGCAGACATGTCTGGAGCAGCGACTGGAGTCTCCTCCTCAACCGTAACCTCCTGGATGAGTGCGACTATCTGGTCCTCCTCCACCATCACTTCAACACCTGCAGGAATAGAAAGGTCTTTTACGTGAATCTGATCACCGACAGCGGCAAGACCTGAAATGTCCACCGTAATGTCGTGCGGGAGATTTGCTGCATCTGCAGAAATCTCGAGCTCGTGGAGCACCTTCACGAGGTTAGAACCCGCCTTCACGGCTGGAGACTCACCGACGTACGTAAGCGGAATAGCGACTTCCACCTTCTTACCCTTCTCAATTGCGTAGAAGTCTGCGTGGCGAGGCACGTTGGTGATTGGGTCGCGGTCAACTTCGTGAACGAGCGCCTGAATCGAAGAACCGAGGCCCATAAGCTCGATGACCGAGGACTCACCTGCTGTCTTTAGCATCTTCACGAACTCCGGGAGTGGCACGCTGATGGAGGTAGCTTCCTGCTTAGGGCCATAGACGACTGCTGGCATGACGCCAGTTGCAAGAAGGCGCTGTGCGCGCTTTCCAGTCTCTTCCCGCTTCATCACCGTGAGCGTAAGCATGATTGGGCGAGTATGCCCTAAAGGGCTCTCAAAATCAAGGCGGCTACTGCCCCTGGGCAGCCAGGGCTACCGTTTTGAGCCTTGCAAGGAAGGCTTCACGGGCTGCCGGGACGTTCTCCTTCTTCCCGCCCCAGATAGTGAGACCCTCTTCAGTAAGTGCGCGGGCAAAGGAGAACGAGAGCGGCCAAGGAGCATTGGCGGCCTTTCCGGCCTGCGCTATAGCGCGCAGGTTATCGGTCACCTGATCGGGTTCCTGGCCGCCTGAGAGAAACACGATGCCAAGCACCTCGCGTGGTACCGCCTTCATAAGTGCAGCAATAGTATCCTCCGCCACATCCTCCGGAGAATCCTTGAGGCCACTTCCCTCGCCTGAGGTGGCCATCGAGGTTTGAAGAATCACTCCGGAAAGGTCGAGCGCCTGGTCCGAGAGCGCACGCATGAGTGCAGTGAGCGCCTCTTCAAGTGCCGCTGTTGCTCGAACTCTGCTGTGTTTGCCTTTGCGTAGCACGTCCATCTCTACTACCGGCACCATCCCTGTTTCCTGAACGTACTTCGCAAACATCGCAAGACGCTTTGCGTTCTCAACAATGGCAAGCGGACTTGGGAGCTGATCACCATCGATAGTGAGTACGGCTCGCCACTTGGCAAAACCAGTGTGATGAGTGGTACGGTAGGTTACCAAACGCTCTGGCAGTCCAATGAGGCCACGAGTCACCATCTCCTTCGGGCTCTCACTCATGGGCTCGGTTTCCTCGTCTACCTTTACCCCCGGCACAAGGTCACGGTCATGCAGCGTTTTGGCAAAGGGAGCGAGTAAGTCATCGGAAAGTGAGACGCCAGAAAGAAACTCTTCGATGCCAGGCGCGCCAAGGAACACCTCACGATACGCAAGACGCATCTTTTCATTCGAGGCGATGCCAGCTGCGGTAAGCCGCTCGTCGATGGTCGCCGTGCTCTCGTCACAGGCAAGTAACCCCTTCCCCGGAGCCACAAGAGAACGGGCGCAAGCTTCAAGGTCAATCATGGTGAAAAGTATACCAGCCCGCGTGATACACTTTTGCCATGTCATCAATCGATTTCCTTGCCATCGGCGATACCGTCGTCGACGAATTCATTACTCTTAAAGACGCAGCGGTTCATTGCAAGATAGATTCAGCAGAATGTGAAATCTGCATGCGCTGGGGGGACAAGATTCCCTTTGAGAAGGCCGAACTAATTGCAGGAGTGGGCAATGCGGCCAACGCTGCAGTTGCAGCCGCTCGTCTTGGTCTCAAAACGGCCTTTGTCGCAAACACTGGTAAGGACGCCTACGGTAAGGAAATCCTGAACGTATTTAAGAAAGAGAAGATTGAAACGAAGTATATAAAGCTGCACGACGGCATCCCCACCAACCACCACTACGTCCTCTCTTTTGAGAGCGAGCGTACTATTCTCGTAAAGCACGAGCACTACCCCTACGTCCTTCCGAACCTCCCGAAACCCAAAACCATTTATCTTTCGTCTTTGGGAGATGGAACGGAGGACTACCACAACGCTATCGCCGACTACGTCGAGAAGAACGCTGATGTCTTCTTTGCCTTCCAGCCCGGCACCTTCCAGATGAAGCTAGGTGTTGAAAAGCTCGCACGTCTCTACAAACATGCGAACTTCATTGCGGTCAACAAGGAAGAGGCGGAGCGCATCTTGGAGACAACGGGCCCGCAGGAAATTCTCACCCTCGCAAAAGGATTGATGGCGCTTGGTCCCAAGAACGTCATCATTACTGACGGCGTTAACGGCGCATATGCATACGACGGAGTTGCAATGCACTTCGTTCCTATGTACCCAGATCCGCGCCCTCCCTTTGAGCGTACTGGCGCAGGCGACGCCTTTGCCTCCACCGTTGCTGCAGCGATGACACTTGGCAAAACACTTCCCGAGGCACTGCTCTGGGGACCAATCAACTCAATGTCAGTGGTGCAAGACGTAGGTGCACAGCGCGGGCTGCTCAAACGACAGGCACTCGAGGACCTTCTCGCGAAGGCTCCTGTTGATTACAAAATTAGCTAGCTACCCTTCCCCACTTCGACAAAGAGCGCAATTGCGTCTTCGAAGCCGGGAGAGATATACAGGAGCGATGAGCGCTGGTGCCAATCAGTGATAGCGATATCCATAAGCGGTGTCCCTTCGTGATTTACGGCGGTTCCTCCTGCTGCAAGGATAAGAAAACCGAGCGGTGCACACTCGTACATAAGACGGAGCCCTCCTTTCTTTCCTGGTGGATACCAGAACATTCCCTTCTTATGCAGCACGTGGTGCGTATCCGTCATGCAGCAGCCGGTATAGCGTAAGCGGAATTTAGCGGAGAGTGCGTATTTAAAAAGCTTCTCATACGCTGGGTTTTCAAGCATGACGGGGCTATCTCCCGGACAAAAGATTCCCTTGTGAAGTCCTTCAGAGTCAAAATCGAGCTTGCCGATGAGACGATAGTCATTCCCATCGTGCTCGTACCAATGAACGCCGTGTTCTTTTGTACCGAACGCAAAGGCGAGGTTAGGTCCCCAGAGAGAATAGGCGCCACACACGAGCGCCTTCCCTACTGCGTCCCCCATAGTCGGCGGTTCGCTCCAGATACCAAAGATAGACCCGACGGTAATGTCCGCATCACCTACTGACCCGCCGTCATAGGGATCATACGCAATAAAATACCTCCCCTCAGCACTGCAGGTACGAAGTTCCGTCACCTCCTCAGAAAGGTGGGAACAAACGTGCGTATTCCCATCGAGCGTCTCAGCAATCATCTTTTCAGACGCAAGATCAAGCGAAGACTGCATGTCTCCGGACACATTCGCTTCACTTCCCTTTACCGCGTCCGCCATGCTGATAGTGTCGTAGATACGTTTCTCGACACGCGCAAGGTCGAGCAGTATTGAGGAGAGTCCTTCCTCTACGCCAAGTTCTGAGAGATGCTCCTTGAGTGTCTGCGTCATATCAATGAGCGTCAGTTTTAATAATCTCCTGCTCGTAGAAGGTGCGAGGATCCATTGATTGCGTCTCGCGTATTGCCGTTCCTATAAAGGATACGATGAGAACGACGAGGCCCGCGATAAGGAGAAGGAGAAGGAATCGCTCACTACCAGGCTGTACGGCGTTCTTGGTCATGGTTATTTCTCAAGCATTTCTTTCGCAGCCTTCGCAATGTGCGGACCGGAAAGCCCATAGAACTCAACAAGCTCGTCGGCTTCGCCTGACTGCCCGAACTCATCTTGTATACCCATACGCTTCACCGTAATAGGGTGTGGCTCTTCTGCGATTACTTCTGCAACTGCGCTCCCAAATCCGCCCATGACCTGGTGCTCCTCGATGGTGATGACCTTGCCCACTCTCTTCGCAACCTCCATGAGTGCCTCACGGTCGATAGGCTTCACCGTATGGAAATGAAGCACGAGCGCACCAATGCCTTCAGCCTCAAGCTGCTTTGCTGCCATGAGGGCGTGGTAGGCCATCGAGCCAGTGCTGAAAATAGCAACTTGTGGCTTTTCACTTTCCCACATGATCAGTGCCTTCCCTACTTCAAACGGAGTCTCAGCAGTCGTGAAGACTGGCTCTGCTGCACGACCGAAGCGGATATAGGTAGGCTTACCGTTTTTTGCAGCCGCAACCACACACTTCCTTCCCTCCTCCGCATCTCCGGGTACCATGACAATCATGTTGGGAAGCGCACGCATGAGCGCAATGTCTTCAAGCATCTGGTGTGTCGCGCCATCGGGACCCGTCTGGATACCCGCGTGCATGCCGCAGACTTTCACGGGCATGTCGTTAAGCGCGATGGTGGTACGAATCTGTTCGTAGTTACGACCAGGAGAAAACGCAGCGTAGGAAGCGATGAACGGAATCTTCCCCTCGTTTGCCATACCGGAAGCCACCGTTGCAAGGTTCTGTTCAGCAACGCCGACTTCCACGAAACGGTCCGGGAATTCCTTCTGGAACCAAGCCGCACGGGTGGAGTCACCAAGGTCTGCAGCGAGCACCACAATGTTTGGGTTCTCCTTCCCCGCTTCCACCGTGCCGTTTCCGAGTCCATCACGGGTTGGCTTCTTCTCCGGGGTTCCCTCAAGGAGGCCTGGGGCGAGTTTTGCAGCTGGATTAATCATGATAGAGCTATAGAAAGAAAAGGCTCGCTATCCCTAGCGCGGGTATAAGACCAAATATACCGTATAGGACTAACATTGCCCTGCCTCGCTTCCCGAGCCGCACTAGAGCTCGGACACGGAAGATGGCAAAGGAGAGTGTTCCGATTATCCACACGGGCAAGATATAGATAAGAAAAAAGATTCCCCAACCAACGGTGCAGGAAGCAGGGTCATCGGCGCCGTGAAGACCGAACGAAGGAACGAAGGTGCAGATAATGAGTTCATGAAAGATCGTGAGGACAATGGGAAGGCCTGCAATAAAGTATATGAAGTCCACTGCGCGTGTAACGTGCGGGAGCTTGCGCTCCTCCGGGGTTTGAGATCGATCGTTCACATAATCTCCCATAAAGAGCAGAGCAATTGCGAAAACCAAGATGGTGAGTGGTAGAAATACGCTAGACCCATCCATGATAAAGAACACTGCAATCGCAACGACAAACGCGACGAGGGCCGCTACGCGCCAGAACACGGGGGTGAGATTCGTCATACAGTTGCGGTGGCTTCTACTTGTTCAATAAAGCGCGGCAAATCCTCATCCTTAGGGGCGATACCGTGCCACTTGTAATTTCCTTCAATCTCTTTCACTCCCTTGCCAGGAATCGTGTGCGCAAGGATAAGAATCGGCTTCTCCTTAATAGCGCGCGCCTCCTCAATCGCATCAATGATGTCACGCATGTTGTGCCCATCAATTTCAATGACGTGCCAGTTGAATGCACGGTACTTATCCGCAAGTGGCTCAAGCGGCATGACGTCTTCAGTGTTTCCTTCAATCTGAATGTTGTTGCGGTCCATAATCTGGACAAGGTTGTGGAGCCGATACTTGCCAGCAAACATCGCACCTTCCCATGTATTCCCTTCCTGTTGCTCACCATCGCTGGTCAAACAAAAGACCGTTGGTGATTTCTTATCCATCTTAAGTGCGTACGCCATGCCCGCAGCTTGTGAGAGGCCAGAACCAAGAGGACCGGAGGTGGTCTCAAGTCCTGGGAGCTTGTGGCGCTCCGGGTGTCCTTGGAGTCGGCTACCGAGCTTACGAAGTGTCAGACACTCCTCTACTGGGAAGTAGCCCTTGTGTGCCATCGTAGCGTAACGGATTGGAGTGATGTGACCATTGGATAGCACAATGCGGTCGCGTTCTGCCCAGTCAGGATTCTTTGGGTCATTTTTGGCACTATGGAAATAGAGGGCGGTGAAGATGTCTGCCATACCAAGCGAACCAGCAGTGTGGCCGCTCTTTGCCGCGTGAATCATCTTGAGCACTGTGATACGAATCTCTCGCGCCGTATCCTCAAGCGCCGTAATCTGTTCGTCGGTGAGAGCCATGTCGGGGTGATTATACCGCGCTATTTCCAAGCGCAATAAGGTCCGCATACGCCTTCGCCGGGTCCTCCGCCCGTGAGATAGAAGAACCCGCGCAGCAATGACGAGCTCCAGCTGCTGCAAGGCGGTCAATGTTCTTGAGCGAAACTCCACCATCCACCGCTATCTTTGCGTCTGGATACAGCTCGTGGAAGCGGCGGATGCGCTCGATTCCCTCCTCTTCAAACGGAATGCCCTGCACCCCAATGGAGGCGATGGTCATAAGAAGAATGTAATCGCTCATGGGCACATACGGTGAAAGAGCTTCAACAGGGGTCTGGAAGAGCGCGGCTGCCTGTACCTCCCTAATTCCTGCTTCTTTCCATGCGTCGTACGCGAGCTGTGCGGTCATTGCGCTTCCAAACGCCTCGACATGTCCGATGAGAGCGTGCGCACCCGCTTTGGCATACTCAAGTCCCATTTCGTGCGGGTCTGCGACCATCATGTGAATCTCGTACTCCATACCCGGCGGAAGTTGGTCTCCTTCTTTGGGCATCCACGTCGTGTTGGGGGCAAACTTCCCATCTGCTACATCAACGTGAATCCTTGTTGCAAAGGACTTGTAGCGCTCGACAACAGCAATGATGTCCTCAAGGGATTCCGGAACGACCGTGGGGACTATCTCAATCATTTGTTGGTAGTGTACCGGACTCTTCCCTATCCCGTAATCCCCAGCTATTCGTAGATGCCGTACTGCTCTATGAGGCTCTTCAGCTCCTGATAGCGACCTGCTCTATTCTCCGCACGCCAGAGGTCACTTCCCACAACAAGCCGCGAGACACCTGCTTGAAGCAAGGCAGGCGCGGTCGCCCGCGAAACACCACTATCAGCCTGTATTGGCATGAGGGGAAACTTCTTTCGGAACTCTTTGATGCGCTCTATCACCCGCTTATCAAATGGCTCCCCGTGTTTGCCGATGCGCGCGACTCCCGCAAACTGAACGTAGTCGATACGGTCAATAAAGTGTTCAATTACTTTCGGGTCCGTATCAATACCAAGCGAGAGACCGACCGAAAGAAGGTCTGATGCAAAATCCTTATCGTACCCATAGTGTACTTCCAGGTCTCGCATCACCTTCTCAAGATTCTTCGTGCTGCCTACATGCAGCGTCAGGCGTGAAGCTCCTACCGCAATCCATTGCCCTACCACTTCCTCTGGATCAGCGAGTATATCTACCTCAAAACGAAAACGCCCCCAGTACGGGAGCATCTCTTTACGAGCGACCATGTGTGAGAGGTCGTGGGAGTTGAGTGCGTACGGCCACGACGCGGGAGTTGCGAATTTTCCATCAACGACATTTATCTGCACCGTGTCAGCAAAGCCAGTGAGTTGCGAAAGCTGCTGCTCCACATCTTGCTTGGAGTTCGCGTATATCGCAGGAACGATGGATACGCCCATTACCTAAAAGTATACCCAGTGGGGAGGGGTTTTCCTAGAACTTCGCAATGCGACGTTTGTGGCGCTCGTGGTCAGAGAATGGAGTAGCTAGAAACCGCGTAATTGCGTCCTTTACCTCCTCTTCCGAAAGGAACCTGGCTCCGAGCGACAACACGTTGGCGTCGTTGTGGTCGCGTGTCGAGACAATCATGTCTATTTCCTTCCCTTCGCTATCGGTTTGTTTGCGAGAAGGTTCTCCATAAAAGACAGCCGCACGGGCTCCCTTGATGCGGTTGGCCGCCATGCCCTCTCCTTGTCCTGACCCACCGATGATGATGCCCATGCTTCCAGGGTTCTTCGCCACGTTCTCAGCACACGGAGTGATGAAATCCGGGTAGTCATCTTCTTTGTCGAAGGTGAACGCTCCGCAATCCTCAACCTCGTGCCCGAGTCCGGCGAGCCAGGGCTTCAAGCTCTCTTTGAGCTCAAAGCCTCCGTGATCGGTAGCGATAAAGAGCTTCATGCGTTGGCGGCCTTGATGACGTGCTCTACAAGTGTGTGCGTGTACCCAGCTTCGTTGTCGTACCAGGCGAGCACTTTCACCAAACGCTTGTTCACCACGCGAGTCATCGGAAGATCCGCAATGGAGGCATGGCGGTCGTCGATGATGTCGGAGCTCACGAGTGCGCCGTCGCTTACTGCAAAGACTCCCTTCCAACGTGCTTCACTTGCAGCCTTACGAAGGATGTCGTTAATCTCCTCGGCACTCGTGTCGCGTTTAGCAACGAAGGTGATGTCGGCAATAGAACCGACGGGAACCGGAACGCGAAGTGAAATACCATCGAACTTCCCTTCCAAAGATGGGTACGCCCTGGTGACGGCAATGGCTGCGCCAGTCGAAGAAGGAATGATGTTCTGTGCGGCAGCACGACCTTCGCGTAAATCTTTCTTCGATGCACCGTCAACAATAGACTGCGTGGCGGTATACGCGTGCGTGGTTGAGAGCATTGCGTGCTCAATGCCAACGCTTTCGTCCATGATGGCGATGACCGGACTTCCTGCGTTAGTGGTGCAGGAAGCGTTACTCGTGACTGGACAGGTCTTCATCATGTCCTCGTTGACACCCATCAGCACAGTAGCTCCCTTGTCAGGGCCTTCGTCTCCCTTCGCCGGTGCGGTGATGACCACGCGGCGAGCACCAGCATCAAGGTGCACGCGCGCCTTCTGGTAGTCATTGAAGACGCCCGTGGCTTCAACTACTACATCAATATTCATCTCTTTCCACGGCAAGACCGTAGGGTCCTTCTCGGCGAGGACCTTCACTTCCTTCCCGTCGATGACGAGCGCTCCCTCCTTCTTCTCGACGGTAAACGGTGCGCGGCCGTAGACGGTGTCGTAGGCAAGCAGATAGGCGGCAGTTTCGATTGAACCAAGGTCGTTAATTGCCACCAGCTCTATTTCAGGGCGGTTCCAGGCCTGTCGTACGAACGCCCGTCCGATGCGTCCGAAGCCGTTAATCGCTACGCGTATGGTTTTCATATGCCCCGATTGTACTACACCGACTTCCTCCGAAGAGCGAGGAAGGCACCCAGGACCCCGACGATAAGGCCCACAAGCCCAAACAGATACTTCCCGTCCAACGACTCCTCGGCGCTGTTCACCGTAAGAGGAAACGAGGCCTCAGCAAGGGAGCCGTCCTCGTTCTCAAAGCGTGCGAACAGCGTGTAGGTTCCCGCTTCCGGGAACACGTAGGAGAGACGCGGCCCTCCGAACTCAGCGTTGTGAACACCGGTTGCTAACACCACTGCTTTCTTCTCGTCTTCTATCTTTACCCATACATCGGAGAACGCTACCTCCTCTCCAGACGTGGTGATTCCAAAATCAAACAACACCGCGTCCTTGGTAGAGGGAGTCTCGGTGCTGTAGCCGATGTCGATGAGATAGCTCCCCACTTCCAACTCGAACGACGGAGTGTCACCATGCGCACTTGCCACAAACGGGAACGAAAGAAGGAACACGAGAAGAAATACTTTCATATTATTCGGTAACAGTTATAACGCCGGTGAAATACGGCGCGAGGTGATCATGAAACTCCCACTCCCCAGGCTTCGTGAAAGTGAAGCTCCACGACGCATCCGGCTGCACTGGCTCTTTGGGGTCGAACTCAGAATACACGAGGTGCGAGGGGTGTAGATTCGATGCAGGCCAGAACAGAGAGCCGGTCGTGGTGTTGAAGGTAACTGTCTCTCCATTCTTGACGGTGAGTTCCGCTGGTACGAACCCTTCCTTCGTGAGCGTGATAACGTGCGCACCTTCGGGTACAGCACCCACTACTGAGGCCGTCTCCGTAGGAGGTGTTGAGAAGTACTGGTACCCGATATACGCGGCGCCAAGCACAACAATACATGCAAGCAAAATGAGGTTGTTTCGTGTCATGGACTCCATAGTATCATTACCTCCAATGACCACATTCGGCTTCTATGCTGTTTCCTTCCTGACCAACGCAGTCATTCTCGTGTTTGAAATAACGGGCGGCCGCCTCCTTGCCCCCTATCTGGGCACTTCAGTTGGCGTGTGGGCTGGGCTCATCGCCGTAGTGCTCGGCGGCATGGCGCTCGGCTACCACTATGGTGGGCGCTTCGGAGACAAAAATGCATCAAGAGAACGGATTGGGTTGGTGCTCTTCCTGGCTGGCATCGCCGCCATTCTTACCTGGGGTCTTCGAGATGTGCTGCCAACCTGGATTGCTAGCGAGCATGTGTCGGTCGTATGGGGAGCCATACTTGCAGGCGCGCTCCTGTTCATGCCCACGGTGATTCTCCTAGCTGCGGTCTCTCCCCTTCTTGCAAAAAACCTCATTCAGAATCTCTCCTATTCATCAAAAGTGGTGGGAGAGTTGAACGCGGTCGGGACCGCAGGGTCAATCGTCGGCGCCCTTGCAAGCGGACTGCTCCTCGTCCCCTTGTTCGGCGTCGACATCATCCTGCTTGGTGTTGCGATTCTTATTCTCACACTTGCATACCTCGTTTCGCAGAAAGATGCCGGGAAGCGTACCTGGGTGCTTATCGGCGTTCTTGCCTGTGCGCTTCTTTTGAATACCCTTCCTACGCAAGCAGGCCGTGCGGTGGCGGATGTATCGACTGCCTACAACCGTATTTTCGTGACAAACGAAACATACAACGAGGAACAAACACTTGCGCTCTGGACAAGCTCGGCTGGAATCCAATGCCAGATGTATGTGGATGAGGAAGGTAGGGTGGATGAGTCACGGGTCGTGGAGTGGTACTTGAGAGCCCACGACACCGCAATCGCTTCCTTCTTTCCCAGGGGCCCAGAAAAGGCCTTGTTCCTTGGCGGTTGCGTCGAGGCATTCCCGCGCTATCTCCTGGGCCGCTATCCATCCATGAACGCAGAGGTAGTTGAGATAGACCCCGGCATGCTAGAGGTAGCGA
>JAGOSU010000021.1 GCA_018062165.1 Minisyncoccota bacterium | reverse complement strand
TCTCCGCCAACACGAGAAACTCATCCACAGTCGCGCAAACTCTTAGTTCCTGTTATAGAGGGACTATGCCGCGACTATTGAAAACTATCTTCTACGCCCTCGTCACCCTCTTTGCGGTGGTGGGGCTCGCGTTCACGGCGGTCTATGTCGCCATGCAGTTCGGTCTTTTGAACGTGCGTGGCTCCATCCTTGAGCGCAACGCATTCTTTACAAGCGGCCAGGAGATTCCTGCAGAACCCTGTACCACAGACGGGGTCTCAAGCTGTGACTGGAAGGAGACGCCAGAGTGGGTAGTGGTAGCCGGAGGACTTACCAAAGACGCAGAACTCATCAACCAGGTTTCTAAGGAGACTGGCGTCTCCGCACGTCTCATGGCAGCGGTCGTTATTCCGGAACAGATTCGCTTCTTCACCTCCGAACGCGAAGTCTTCAAGCGTTACTTCGAACCACTTAAGATTCTTGGCTCCCTCACGCAGTTTTCGCTCGGAGTCTCGGGCATCAAGCAGGAGACTGCAGAGGAGATTGAACGCCATGCAGCCGACCCCACTTCCCCGTTCTATCCTGGCCCGGGGCTCGCGGAGCTTATTGCGTACGCGCCTGGCGTCGACCAAAAAGCGGAGCTCTTCAATCGGCTCACCGATGACACAAACCATTACTACTCCTACCTCTATACCGCCCTCTATCTGAAGGAAGTTGAAGTGCAATGGGAACGCGCGGGCTTCAGTCTCGATAATCGCCCAGAGATTCTCGTAACGCTCTTTAACATTGGCTTTGCAAACTCACGACCAGGACCTACGCCCGAAGTAGGTGGCGCCCCTATTGAGGTGGGTGGAAACGTGTACAGCTTCGGTGACCTCGGTGGCCGCTTCTTCCGCTCAGACGAACTTCGCGACCTCTTTCCAAACTAAGTTAGACGACTGCGCCCCCGGAATTATCAAGCGGCTCAAAGATAGGTTCGTCGTTAGAGGTGCGCATCCAGAATTCTTTGATGCGATCCTCTGTCTTTCCTGTATTGCGAACATCATCCACGATGACGGCGTTTGCAGGTCGCTCGAAATTCGGCGGTAGTCCGCGCACCTGTCCGTCCGGCGAAATAACATACCCGCATGGGTGGTTACCGAATGAGCCTGCGCCTCGCGCTTCCTCCCCTTCTGACATATAGGACGGCATAAGAATGTGAAGGTCCTTTCCCGCTTCTCTAAATGAGCGCACGAAAGAAGTGAGACCAAGGAAAGCTGAGTTCCCTACAAGAAATACGGGGCGTCCATCTGTGGCGAGTTCTCTTGCCTTGTTCGCATAACGGTCGTCCCAATAATCGAAGCCTGCACGGTTGAGGCGGTTGAGGTTTCGGGCACCAACCGTCCAATCCTCAGGAAGGTTCTTGATGACACCTTCTGCATAAGTGCGAAGGGCCTGACGAGCCTTCTCGTCTTCTCCGGCCGGTACCTCTTTGAGTGCTGCGACTGCGCCTTCGATAAGTTCGCGCTGTCCATCGCTATCTTCTGCAGCCTCTTTCATAAGAAGATAGATAGCAGCGTTAGCAAGGTGCGTCGGCTCATTTGAGCCATCGCGCACTAAGCGCTGCACGTTTTCTTTGTGAAGCACCGCTCCCGGATTCGCATGGAGATCCATCATCACCGATGGCGGCAAGCCCACTTCCTTATGCGGCTTCGGTTTTGGATTCTCCTGCCAGCCGAACCACTTAATCATAGGTTAAATCTTGTCCTTGCTTACTGAGAAGTGCACGTGGTTAGGGGCAATACCGCTTTTCTTAAGACGATTCCTAATAAACTTCCGGAGGCCTGCGCCGTCCTTGAACTTGTGCGTCTTCTTTCCTTCGCGCACTTTCCACACCTTCACGGTATCGAGTACGTCCATCTTAGAGAGCACGAGGTGGGTGACACCGTTGAGACGCACTGCGCGTTCGAGGAGCTCAATATCAAGCCAGTTGCACTGGCGAGCGCGACCGGTCGTTACGCCGTACTCTTCCCCTACTTCACGAATCTTTGCGAAGATGGGGTCCTTAGGTTCGAACTTCTTCTGACCGACATACGTCTCGTACACCTTTGCGATTCCCCACACATCACGAACCGTCTTCGGTGCAAAACCGTTAAGGAGTGCGCCTCCCGACAAACAATGTGAAGAGGTTACGAATGGATAGTCGCCCCAATCGATATCAAGACCGAATCCCTGTGCGCCTTCGCAGAGTACATGTGCTTTCTTGAGTCCTCCCTTGAACTCCTCATACATGTCGATGAGATACGGCTTGAGGGCCTTCACGTCCTCAGCGCGAATGCCGGTGCGGGCGAACTTGTCGCGGTAGGCCGGCCCAATACCACGCTTGGTGGTGCCGATTTTCTTATCGACACCGTCTTCTTTCTTATGCGCTGCAGTTACCACATGCGCATTCTTCGCCACAAAGAGATTGCCCTTCACCCTGATGCCGTGCTTTTGAAGCTCCGCAGCTTCCTTCATCAACACCGCAACATCCACGACGCAGCCCGGACCGATGATGGACTTCACACCAAAAAAGACACCCGCCGGTATTTGGTGGGTAGCAAACTTCACGCCCTTATGGAAAATAGTGTGCCCGGCATTCGCACCGCCGTTGTAGCGGATAACGTGGCTATACTTATTTTTCTTACACAAAAAATGGGCTACCTTGCCCTTTCCGGAGTCTCCGTATTGGAGATCGACGATGATATCGAGCTTCGTCACAGCTGCCCTAGTATGGCCTATGAATGAAGAATTGGCAAAGCCTGTAGCTGGCGCACTCCCCCGTATTCCGGGGATAGCCGCATTTGCTAGAATGTGGAGGACTCCCTAATCACTAGACCATGAAAATTCTCATCATCGCAGTTGTTGTCATTGTGCTTGGTATCGGCGCCTACGTTGTTCTCGGTGGTCCTGCCGCCGAGCCCGTACTCGCCCCTGAATACACCAGCACACAGGAAGAAACCCCTATCCCAGTCGATATCGACGGCGGCATCGGTTCAACCCCCGCTGCTACGGTCACCCTCACCAACGAGGGCTTCAATCCGGCAACGGTCACGGTGAATGTCGGCGACACCGTACGCTTCGTGAACCAGTCCACCAAGACCATGTGGGTGGGCGCGGATGTGCACCCAAGCCACGCTGACTATGACGGCACCACTCGCCAAGAACATTGCCCAGCAGGGGGTTCTTTTGACCAGTGCACTGGTTCCGGCTCCGGCACCACCTGGGAATTCACCTTCGACAAGGCAGGCACCTTCGGCTACCACAACCACCTTGGCGCAAGCGACACAGGTACGGTCATCGTGAAATAGGATGCGACCCTTCTCGCTTCCACTTCCAGAGGCCTTGCTACGAATCGCAGTCGCGCTTTCGTTTCTCTATCCGCCGCTCTCAGCGCTCGTTGCTCCCTATTCCTGGATTGGGTACTTCCCGCAGTTTCTTATGGAGCTTGCCGGAAGCAACCAGATGCTGATGCTCCACGCCTTTGGTGTCGTTGAAGTTGTTCTCGCCCTCTGGATACTCTTTGGCAAGCGCGTCTTCATCCCGAGCGTCATAGCGGCAGTGATGCTTGTTGCGATTGTGCTGCTTAACTGGAACCAGATGGAGGTACTCTTCCGCGATGTCTCAATAGCGCTTGCTGCTGTCGCACTCGCCCTCATGCACCGGAAGGTCTAAAGCGCCTTCTTCCCAATATCAGTGCGGTACTGCGCGCCTTCAAAGAAAATTCCTTCAACGCCCCTGTAAGCAGCGGCCAGCGCTTCCTTGAGCGTCTCTCCAGTTGCCGTTACGTTCAGTACTCGTCCGCCACTTGTAACAAAGGAATCGCCTTCTTTCTGTGTGCCTGCATGGAATACCACCACCTCACCATTCTCAGCTTCAGTAAGTCCTGAAATCTCTTTCCCTTTC
Organism: Minisyncoccota bacterium; assembly: GCA_018062165.1. Lineage (GTDB taxonomy): Bacteria > Patescibacteriota > Minisyncoccia > Phycocordibacterales > Phycocordibacteraceae > C7867-001. The sequence goes on along the minus strand of JAGOSU010000021.1, from coordinate 8,030 downwards.
TCGTAGTTTCCCGGGTATCCACCCGACGCCATAACAACGCACGCCACCGATTCCTTCTTCCATTCAAGCTCTACCCCTAAGAAACTTCCTTTCGCGGAAGCGAATAAGAGAGGAACGATATCACTCTCCATAAGACGCATGTATACCTGTGCTTCTGGGTCACCGAAGCGCGCGTTGAACTCAATGACTTTCGGTCCTTCATTCGTAAGCATGATGCCTGGATAGAGAATGCCGGAGAACGGACGCCCACGCTTCTCAAGTTCCTTAAGTGTAGGGCGCACAATCGTGTCCTCTATCTGCTTCATGACTTCCTCTGACACCTGCGGGAGCGGTGCGACAACACCCATACCTCCAGTGTTAGGACCTACATCTCCATCGAAGATACGCTTGTGGTCCTGGGACGGTGGGAACAGAAGCGTATCGGTGCCAGCACAGATGGCATGGACCGAGAACTCAAGTCCTTCCATGAACTCTTCAATGAGCACCTCGTGTCCTGCCGTACCGAACTTTGCGTCAACAAAGCACTCCTTGAGCGCTGCATCTGCCTCTTCAAACGTCTGTGCGATGGTAACGCCCTTACCGAGAGCAAGACCGCTTGCCTTCACGACAACAGGAACTGAATGCGTAGAGAGGTAATCACGAGCCGAATCATAATCAGTAAACGTACGACTTCGTGCCGTTGGTACACCAGCAGCTTCCATCACCTCCTTTGCATACGCCTTAGACCATTCAATCTCAGCCGCCTCTCGCGTAGGACCAAAGGCAAAGATACCTGCAGCCGTGAGTGAGCCCACAATGCCGGTGGCCAAGTAATCATCAGGGCCCACCACCACGAGCTCGATGTGCTTTTCCGTACAGAAATCAATGATTGACTGATGATTCTTGATATCAAGCGCGACGTTCTCCCCGCAGGCGAGTGTGCCTCCATTTCCGGGCGCGATGTAGAGCTTCTCGGTCATGGTGGACTGACGCACCTTCCACGCGAGCGCGTGTTCCCTTCCACCACTGCCGAGAATGAGGATGTTCATGACTGTATAGCGTTTGCGACCGCTGCTACCACCCGCTCGTCGAGGATATCCGGAATGATGCACTCAGCGCTCGGTGTCTCAACAAGCGCAGCAATCGCCTTCGCCGCATTGAGCTTCATATCTTCCGTAATCTTGCGGACCTTGCCATCAAGCGCACCACGAAACACGCCCGGGAACACGAGCGCATTATTAATCTGGTTTGGGAAGTCTGAGCGTCCCGTTGCCATAACGGCAGCTCCAGCAGCCTTCGCCTCCTCCGGCATGATTTCCGGAACTGGGTTTGCCATCGCGAAGATAATGGGGTCTGCATTCATCTTTTTCACCATCTCACCCGAGAGGATGTTGCCCTTCGAGACACCGATAAAAATATCCGCTCCTGTTAATGCCTTTGTGAGGTCACCACTCTCTTCCCCAAGAATAATGCCGTCGTCGATAAGAGAGCGCTTCTCTGCGTTGAGCCCCTCTATTCCGCTTGAAATGATGCCTTTAGTATCAACGGCAAGAAGCGACATGCCGGGAGCGTAGCGCTTCAACAGACGCATGATAGCGCTGCCTGCCGCTCCGACGCCGTTCACGACCACCCTCGAAGTGTTCAAATCACGTCCCGTCACCGTAGCCGCGTTAATGAGACCGGCGAGCGTCACGATAGCAGTGCCATGCTGGTCGTCGTGCATGACGGGGATATCAAGTTCCTCAATCAGTCTGCGCTCAATTTCAAAACACTGCGGCGCCGCAATGTCTTCAAGGTTGATACCACCGAAGTTTGGTGCTATCGCTTTAACAATACGGATAATCTCTTCTGGGTCTTTGGTATCAAGCACGAGTGGCCACGCATCAATATTGGCCAGTTGCTTGAAGATAAGTGCCTTGCCTTCCATCACCGGGAGCGCGCCATACGGACCAATGTTACCGAGACCAAGCACCGCCGTGCCATCAGACACTACCGCCACACTGTTTCCTTTTATGGAGAGTTCGCGCGCGTCTTCAGGATGTTCTGCAAGATGCATGGACACCTTCCCCACGCCCGGCGTATAGAAGAGTGCGAAATCTTCCTTTGAGGTAAGGGTCACCTTGCCGCGAGTTTCAACGCGTCCACCTACCTTCCGGTAGGTCGCAAGAATGTCATCAGGGGCCATAGGCACCCATACTAACAGATACCAAAACACCCGCAGAGCCTAGGGCCCTGCGGGTGTTTTTACTGAAGGTTAGTTCCCGAAGAGTTCCTTGAAGCCCTTAAGGATGACATCAAGCTGGCCCGTAATTGATGTGAGCGCAGCGGCCGGTAATTGGCCTCGGTTGGTACGCTCTATGACGCGAACGGTGAGGGATTTTTCGACCGCAGGACCGTCCTTGCCGGTACCAGGGTCGTTCGCGCACCAGAGACGGTACGTAGTGGTCTGGTACGGGTAGGCATCGTACTCGGCGTTGCCTGTCTGGACCTTCGTTTCCATACCGAAGTTGTCTGAAAGCACGCAGCGCTGAGCGTTCGTCGTGCTCCACGAGAGCGTTGCGGGCTCCCCCGGAAGAACGAGGCGCGGACCAGTGAAGCTAAGGGTTGGGGTTGCGGCTGGAGTGTCGACGGAGACCGTTGTTGAGCATCCCACCTTGCCGCCACTGATGCCGTAGGCTGTGAATCCGAAGGTGGTTGTACTCGTCACCTGATAGGACTTACTCCCGTTCGGAGCGAGCTGTTCCCCGTTCGGCCCCCTCACGTAACTTGTGTTCTTGCTTGCCCACGTCAGCAGTACTGATTGTCCTGCTGACACGCTGTTATCGTCTGCCGTTACTGTGCAGGATGGTACTGGTTCCCTTGGAATAACGGTGCCGGTAACGTCAATGCGGGCGGTGTCACGACGGTGTCCTTCGGCGATGTAACTCACCAGATAGGTTCCCGGCGTTGTGTAGGTGTGTGTGTACGACTGCGTAAGTGTCTGTCGGCAACCACTTCCGCCACTGGCGGTTGATACTGCCTGTGCCATAACAGAGCCGGTCGTTCCGTCTCCCCAATCAAGCGTGGTGTCCGGGAATTCAATTGGACAGCTACCATCTTCCTGTGCCTCGACTTGTCCCGTGACGACAATCGTAAGAGGTGCAGGTCCCTCGTCCGGATCATTGACCTCAACTTCAACGTCGATTATTTCAAGCGACTCCTCGTCCTCACCAAGGAGCACCAGCGCGCGATCAATAAGATCCTGCGCCTCTACGATTAAATCAAGCGCGCTTGCCGTATCCCCGTCATCAAGAAGCTCCTCCGCCTCCTCTAGAAGATCATCTGCGTCTTGAAGCGTCGCCTCTGCGTCAGCTGTGTCCATGCCATTGTCGTCTGCATCATTAAGATCTTCCCACGCATCCTCAATGTCGTTCCATGCGGCCTCAAGAAGCTCACGCACTCCATTCTCGTCTTGCACAATCGTGAACGTGTCGCTGTCCACAATCATGTCGGTACCCAGTTTTCGTGCGGACGCGATATAGGTTCCGCTCGGCGCGTCTGAAGGCAGTTCGATAAACTTCGAGCCGTCTCCCCCGTTTGGAACCTGACTTCGAGTTATGCTTCGGAACCGATTATCCTCATTGAGCCAGAAGAGTTCGATGTACGAATACTCTGGGAGGTTTTGGTAACGCACTTTCACGCCATTATCCCTCACCTCAGCGACTGACACTCTCCGTACCTCTGATTCATCACCGACAACGACGGTTGTTGTTTGGAGAATACGTTCGCCAAAGTTTGTAGTCTCATACAGCGTTGCGGTGTAGGTTCCATCCTCATCGTATTCGTGCTCCGTATACTGCGTATAGGCGTTACAGGTGCCTTGGTCGAAACGGAGCTCGTTTCCTAGTCCATCATCACCAAAGTGCAGGCGGTATCTTCCCCCATCACAGCTCTCGCTCTGGTTCATGGTGTACTTGAAGGTAACGAGAAGAGGGTCATCTTCCGACACCACGCCCACAAGAGCATAGCTTTCTACCGATACTTCTTCCTGCAGTGCTGCGAGCTGCGCCAGAAGCTGAGCGATGAGCGCCTGCAATTCCGCAATCGTTGAAGACTGAGCGGATGCGTAGGAAGGAACGGCGAGCACGAGAACAGCTGCTGCTCCGGCAAGCCAATTGCGTAATGAAGACATAGGATACGGGTTAGGTTTTACCACCTAAGCGTAGCATGGCCTCTTGAGAGGCAAGGCCTCTGTGGGGAATAGTTACGGAGCAACCGTCTCGCCCGCGATGCGCACCCGGACACCACATTTCTCATTGCCGCCGATGCCGACAAACTTGAACTTGTAGATGGTGCGCTTTTCGGGCATGACCTCCATGCTCCCAAACGGAGCAATCTTTTCCCCAGTAGGGCCGTAGGTAAGGATGGAATGCGAGCTTACCCAAGAAATAGTAACTTTCTCCCCCTTCTTCACGACGCTAGAGGATGCCGTTACGTCACAGGTGATGTTCGTTTTTTTGACTGCAGCGTCTGCCGAAAACGGCATAGCAAGAATAAGAACAGCGAGCACGAGTGCGTATGTCTTCATTGCTCTAGTATATCAAAAACCCGCTGCTTGTAGAGCTGCCTTGGTTTTAGGCCCAATCGAACCTGTCTGCTCGAGACCTTTTGATGCCTGGAAGCTCTTCAACGCACGCACGGTGCACTCACCCACGTACCCTGAGACAGGACAACCGATGAGGAGTTCACCTGCAGGCGGATAGAAGCCGAGCTTATGAAGCGCCACCTGAAGCGCATATGCCTGCGAGCTTGAAGAGCCGACAACCAAAGACTCCGTCACCCACGGATACGGAAGTACGAGTGTGTCGTCGCCGACAACCGGAGCACCGAAGAACTTTTCAATGCCGCGATATGTCTGATACGCAAAATCAGAGACCACCGCACCACGTGCTTCAGGATATGAAATCTTTGATTCATAGATGTACGCATACTCGACAAGGATGCTCGCGAAGTCTGCGGTGTTGAAGGAACCGAGTGCAATCAGGTCCTGGTCGGGAACAACACCATAGTTTTCGATTGGAAGCGTCGACGTTGCGTTCCAATGATTGAGCTCAGAGGCAACCGCTTCCCCGAGCGCGAGGCTCACCGAAGCGTTGTCGTAGTGCTCATCGGGAACATAGACCGCAAATCCTGAATGGAACCCAGGAGCACTTAACCCGTGCCCGAGGTTGTCATTAAGATGCACATGAATAGCGAGGTCAATGTCGTTCTCGTTCCCCCACTTATTGATGCCGTAGAGACGAAGCGCAACATCGGTGGCAGCAGTGTTGTGCGCAACTTCAAATTCGCGGTCTTCAACTTCTCCCTTCTTGAGGAGCTTTTCCATCGTTCTCTTCTGTGCTTTCACGAACTTCTGTATGCCCTTCCAGTTCTTTTCAAAGTACGTAGCGAGTTCCTGATTCCAGGAAAGCGTGTCGCGCGCGACAAACACCTCGAGTCTTGGGTCTTTACGCAGCTCCGCGGCAAGTTTATCTGCTATCTCAACAGCAATCTCCCGCTCGCGAATCCCTCGATACTCTGCACCGCCATAACCAGGCTCGTGTCCTGGCATTACAAGCACGCGTACCTTCTCGCCGCCTGCTCCGGCTAGTTCATACTGAGCACGAAGCAGGTCAGCGTTTACGGTGGCGGCGTCAGCAACGTGTGCTGAGGAAATAACAAAGAGAAGCAGCAGTGCGAGTAGGACCTTCATGTCCCTATAGTACCGCACGAACTGTGTGAAGAACGGGAGAAGCTACTTGAGCGTGAAGAACGACTCGCTAATATCTTGCGCGAGTGTTGCGCCGTCCTTACCTCCTGACGCTTTTGCGCCGATGGTGACGCGTGCCCAGTAGTCACCAGGGCCAAGGTCATAGCCTGCGGTCTGAATGAGCTTCCCGCTCACCGAGTCCTTGCCATTCTTCGCCTTCTTGCAGGACTTCTCTCCCGGGAAGGCAAACATGCTTCCCGAACCGCGCTTCTCAAGGGTGGTACAGACGGTGGCGCCCTTTGGAACACCTGCAGCTTCCCACTTGATAGCAAGTTTCTTGTTTGAGCCTGCGATATAGGACTCACCACCGTCAGGAGAGGTGAGGTCAACGGTAGTGCCTGTGTTTCCAGTCGACTCAATCGTCGTGCCTGCATCATTGCGTACGGTAAACGTCACCGCCTTCCCTTTCTTGGAGAGGAGTTTGCCAGCGGGTGCCATATCGCATCCCTTAGGGTTGCACTCATGTAGTTCAGCGCGAATCTCATATTTCCCTGGGATGGTGGAATTCAGTCCCCAATCGTGCACGAATCCTCCCGTAGTCTGGCCAGCATAGAGGGTGTGCTGGTAGCCGCTTCCCGAGCTAAAGCCTATGCCAGGGTGCTTGGTGTCCTGCTTCACGAGCTTGAGATTTGTAACGACGACCATAGGACGGGTCACGTTCTCGTAGGTAAATGAAACAGGCATCTCGGCCAACCGGTCATAGCTTGCCCCCTTCGTAGGAAGTACGACGGTGACGGATGGCTTCTTCGTAGCAGCGAGCGCACCTGAGGGGGTGATAAGAATTGCGAGCACCAGTGCAGCGACGATGAGCTTGTTCATGAGAGGACTATGCAATGAAAAGCTTCTCTTGTAAACGAGCGATATACTGTACGTATGTTGCCGGGAGACCCCATCGAAAAGCACTTCACTCGCCTCAAGCCTGAGCAGAAAAAGGCGCTCGCAAAGCTTGGCATACAAACCATCCGCGATTTGCTCTACCACTACCCCGCTCGCTACGAAGCAGCAGGGCCTGCGGGCACGATCTCAGGCGCAACGTTTGGCGGAGAAGTTACGCTCTACGGCACCATTCGCAAACCGGAGACCAAGAAGGCGTGGAAGAGCCGTCGCCCTATGGCAGAGGCGTGGCTGGAAGACGCAAGTGGGCGCATCAAGCTCCGTTGGTTCTCCCAGCCCTACATCGCGAAGATGTTGACCGATGGCCAGGTGGTGAAGGTGACTGGTAAAGTCACGGGCTCTTCGTCTTCTCCCTACATTGCAAACCCTGCAGTAGACCGCTCAGCAGTACGCCCAGAAGAGGCAGTTGATAACCTCTTCGCGCACAGCGAACTGCCAGACAGTGAAGCGCTGTACCCTATCTACTCCGAAAGCAAAGGTATTTCTTCCCTCTGGCTGCTACACGCGATGAAGCGCGTCTTTGAAGCCAGAGCGCACGAAACAATTGAGGACCCCATTCCCCAAGACATCCTCGACCGCTATAACCTTCCCGGACTTTCAACCGCACTCGTCTGGGTGCACGCCCCGAGAAAACAAAAAGATGCAGACGCCGCTCGTAAGCGCTTCGCGTTTGAAGAAGTATTTGCAATTCAACTTGCCGTGCAATCGAACAAAGCAAAGTCACTCAAGGAACGTGCACTCCCGGTGGACGCCAATCGCAAGGCGCTCGCTGACTTTATTACCTCCTTCCCCTTCCCGCCGACCAACGCACAGACCAGAGCTATCGAAGATATTGTCGCCAACTTCGAAGAGTCGCACCCGATGCGCCGCCTCCTTGAAGGAGATGTGGGCAGTGGAAAGACTGCGGTAGCAGCAGCAACTGCGTACATGGTGGCAAGCTCGCACCCTGCAGTTGAGACGGGCGCCAAAGGAATACTGAAACGCCGCCTTGGTGGGTATCTGCAGGTTGCCTACATGTGCCCGACTGAAATACTCGCCAAGCAGCACTTCTCTACGTTTGTCTCCTACTTCAAACAGCATCCCATTCCCATCGGCCTCATTACCGGAAGCGAGTGTCGCAAGTTCCCGAGCAAAATCAATAAAGAAGAATCAACGAAGATTTCTCGTGCGCAGTTTGCAAAATGGGTTGCCAACGGCGAGATTCCCATTGTCATTGGTACGCATGCACTGGTGTACCAGTCACTCCAGTTCCAAAACCTCGCCTATGCCATCATCGACGAGCAACACCGCTTCGGTAAGGCGCACCGGCAGAAACTGGTGCGTAAGGAGGGACTCTCTCCGCACCTGCTCTCGATGACCGCCACTCCGA
>JAGOSU010000020.1 GCA_018062165.1 Minisyncoccota bacterium | reverse complement strand
CGCTTAAGGGTCCGGTAGTAGGCACCCTTATGACCAACCTCGGGCTTGAGCTCGCGCTTGCTGAGAAGGGAATTCCATTCAAGCGGGCGAAGGTGGGGGACCGCTACGTGCTCGACATACTTCACACGGAAGGCGGAACCCTCGGTGGGGAAGCATCTGGCCACCTCCTTATTCTTGATAAGGCAACGACTGGCGACGCGATTATTGCCGCACTCCAGGTGCTCTCAGTGATGAAGAAGACAGGGAAGAGTCTCGCAGAGCTTGCGGGAGGTATGCAGAAGTTCCCACAGACACTACTTAATCTGGAAGTGAAGGAGCGATTTGATCCCCAGACAGTTCCTGCGATTGCTGATGCTGTAAAGAATGCAGAAGGAATCCTCGGTCGTGAAGGACGTGTCGTCTTGCGTGCTTCCGGTACTGAACCAGTTATTCGAGTGATGGTCGAGGCGAGAGAGGAGAGCATTGCGAAAACCCAGGCGGACGCGATTGCTGACGCGGTTCGCGGGGCCTCGATGTAACCTATGGCGGCTAACGCTAACTCATCGAAGGCAGGCGAAAAGCGTTCGCGTGCGTTTATTGACGCATCGATGAAGAAAATTGCTGAAGGCCCCATTATTCTTGATGTGGGTGGGGGCACACGTTTTGGGAAATGGATGAAACACTATGAGCCTCTCTTTGAAGGTCGAGACTATCGGACCTTTGATTATGATTCAACTACAGGGGCAGATGTAGTTGGTGATATCCACGCGATACCCGTTGAGACCAACGTGATAGATTCCATTATTTGCAGTTCCGTTTTGGAGCACGTACGTGATCCGCTTAAGGCGATGCGTGAGTTACACCGAATCCTTAAGCCCGGAGGCAGGATCTTTTTCTACGTCCCATCTATCTATCCCTATCACGCGCATCGGGGGCACTACCCTGATTATTGGCGCTTTTTCGATGACACCATTAATGAGATGTTCAGCATCTTTACGGAGCACTCTATCCATAAACGTGGAGGCTATTTCCTTGCGCTCTCGTTCTTTGTACCAATGCAGCACAAACTTCGATGGTTTTTGAACCCCTTCGCTGAGTTTCTCGACGGCGCTCTCAAGACGGAAGAGAAGACCACAACTGCAGGCTATTACGTCTACGCGGTGAAATAGCGCATGAGGCTCCTTATCGTCACGCAGGCGGTTGATCGAAATCATCCGGTTCTGGGCTTCTTTCATAGATGGATACAAGAGTTCGCTGCACACTGCGAACAGGTTGAAGTTATTACGCTCTTTGAAGGGAAACACACGCTTCCTAAAAATGTACAAGTACATTCCCTCGGAAAGGAGAAAGAGGAACGTTCTTCGTTCTCGTACGCGTTGCGGTTTCTTCGACTTGTTTGGAAATTGCGGAATGAATATGACGTGGTGTTTGTTCACATGAACGTTGAATATCTTTTGGTCGCCGGCTGGCTCTGGAAGACGTTTCGCAAGCGCGTTGCACTCTGGTACACACACGGCACCGTGTCATGGCGCCTCCGACTCGCTGCCGTATTCGCTGACATTCTGTTCACGGCGTCTGAGGCAAGCATGCGCCTCCGAACTTCCAAGAAGCGCGTTGTAGGACATGGAATGGACCTCAGAGTTACCCTGATGTTACCGCCACCATCTGGGTCTTTGCATCTTATGACCGCAGGACGCGTCGCGCCGGTGAAGCGTCTTGAACGTATGATTGAAGCGGTTGCCGCGTTACGCAAGGAAGGAAGTGAGGTGACTTTCTCGATTCTGGGAGGTCCGGTTACTCCTGAAGACAAGGTGTATGAGGCGAGACTTCGGTTACAGGTGGCAGAGCTCGGCCTTAGTGAGGATATACGCTTGCTTGGCCCGCAAGATCTGGCCGGAGTCCGGTCAGAGCTTTCGCATTCCCATCTCTTCCTCCATGCAAGCGAAACCGGGTCATTGGATAAGGCACCACTTGAGGCGCTTGCTGCGGGCGTTCCGGTCGTCTCCACCAATCCTGAGATTGGGGGGATGGTTTGTGCAGCGTATCTGGCAGATTCGAAGGCAGATGGGTTTCTCGACGCGCTCAAGCAAGCAATTTCTGAACGTGCGTGGGAAGACCCGCAGGTACGTACTGGCGCTCGAACATACGTAGAGACAACGCACGAACTCTCGCGTCTCATACCACGTATTCTTGCTGACTTAGCGCAAGTCTCGTAGCATGGCACCATGAGCCGTCTCCTTCGGAAAGCACATGGTGCACTCAAGAACCCGCTTCGCGCGGTTAAAATTATTCTGAGAGAAAGTTGGCACATGCTGTATGTACCCATTCGGTACGGTGCCAGGCGAGTGTGCACGTTCTCGATTCGCGGTACGTCGTTCTCCTTTGAAACAAGCGACCGCTATTCAAAGCAATGGTTTTTTCCACGTTGTGATAAGGGGCAGTACCACGAACCTGCAGTAACTGAACTCGTTGCCCGGCTCTCAGCAAATGCCCCCTCGTTCATAGATGTCGGTGCTCATCTAGGCTATTTCACCGTACTTGCCGGTGCTCTCATGCCTGACAAGCCAGTAGTTGCGTATGAAATAGACGAAAGGGCATTTGAGCGTTTGGAAACGAACATTGCTCACAACAAGCTTTCTAATGTTCGCGTGGTTCATGGCGCCATCGCCAAAGAAAGTGGCCCGGTAAAGTATCGACATCTACCCATCCTGGATTCTGGGGAATCTCTTTCGTACGAAAATTCTGATGACCCTTCGAAAACTGTAGAGGGCCTTACACTTGATGATGCGTTGGAATCCATGCAGGTCATCCCTGGGATTATCAAAATAGACGTGGAGGGGGCAGAGCACGATATTTTGATTGGTATGAAGCGCACACTAGGACAGCGCCCCATCTTCCTTCTTGAAATACATGGCCGCAAACTACCTTTGTTCGGATCTGATTCTCAAAAGGTTCTGAGTTTTCTTTCTGAGTACGGATACAAGACGTACGAGATTGTGGAGCATAGGAGTGCTGGCACACCTACGCTCAAGCTTCTCTCACCTTCAGCCCCGCCGTTTACCCAGAACACCATGACGCTCGTCGTACATGAAGACTCGGAACAGGACATGTTGGCACGAATCAATTCAGTAGAAGATGCGGAAGAAGAGACCCGCAAGCACTTCAACGAAGCAGCAAAAGGCCGCGTATCAGAGACGTATGAGGGAGACCGTTGGAAAATAGACCCTCGGGTCGCAGCTCAGTATGAGTCAGCAAAAGCATTTATCCTTGAGCATGTGGTACCTATGGTCATCGGCAAGACCCATGTTATGGAATTGGGCGCTGGGCCGGGAACATGGACGAAATACCTCTATGAGGCAAATGCTAAGACGACCTTCGTACTTCTCGATATTTCCAGAGAGATGTTGGCGCGCGCAGTAACTGTGTTTCCCTCTAGTGCACACGTCGAAGCGCGTGAGGGGGATTTCCTGTCTGTGCCGCTGAAAGAAGGGGAGGCGGACTTTTTTTTCTCCAGTCGTGCCATTGAATATGTAACCGACAAAGCAAAAGCAGTAGGAAGAATACATTTGGCACTCGTGTCGGGAGGGGAAGGCTGCGTTATAACTAAGATGCCAAAGAAGCTTGCTAATCTTGCCAGCGGCCGGGCTCCCGGGAAATTGCACCAAGGCCAAATAGCACCAGGTAGTCTGAAGGACTTACTTGCTGCAAAAGGCTTCACCAATATTCGCCTCTACCCAGTCACGTTCGGGGTTCCCTTACTTCGCTCAGCATCTGCTGATCGTTTTGTAGGCATGCTGTTTCAGCGTACCCAGCTCAACTGGTTATCAGCACTGGTCGCCGAATCGTACGCCGTTACCTTTCGAAAGGCATGATTATTGAACTGGCTGGACTTCCGGCAACAGGGAAAAGTACCTTTGCAGAAGCAGTTGCTCGGCACACATTCCTGCCCGTCATTCACCTTCGGTCTCGTATTGCTCGCGGGATTTTTGGGCTACTCTTTTTCATACTTCACCCTCGCACATCGTATAAGCTGTGCGCACTCATCAAAAAAGGAGCCCTCGGCAACAAAACACTTGAGCGCTCACTTCTCTTGAATGCGTGTCTCGGAGCAGGAGCGAAGTATATGTACGCTCGACTCCGAGGAGGGGTTATAGACCAAGGGTTAGTCCAAGCGCTTATCTCTGCTTTACCCGACGACGAGGCAGACCTCGCCTCCATTGCGCACCACCTACCAATGCCCGATCTCCTCATCTTCTCCTCTACAGATCAAAGCGTTCGAGAAAAGCGCCTCACTGAAAGAGGTAGACGGACGCGAGAAGAAATTTCAGAGGGCGAGGCTACGCGCTGGGAGCAAGACGCCACCAGTGCCTATGAGCGCGTACGTGCCGTGCTCCTAGCCCGTATTCCTTCAACACTAACGCTTGATTTGAGTGCGCCTGATGCGCTCCGACAGGTGACTGACGTCTTGCCGAGGCGCGCCGTGAATACGGCACGGGCGCTTGGGAAGACCCTTGGACTCATACTGTGCTACGTCCTATCCATTTTAATGAGTCCCTTTAGTAAGAGAAGACATCCCGAGGTCTCAGTTCTTATGTATCACGCGGTCAATGCGTCCGGCTGGAAGCACGCTGTTACTCCCGATGAGTTTAAACGGCAAATGGAATATCTTATGCGTAAACGCACCCCTGTCTCTGTTGCAGACGTGGTTGCCTACGCTACGGAGGAGAAGAAACTCAAGAATGGTTCGGTAGCAGTTACGTTCGATGATGGATACGCCGATTTTCGCACCACAGTTCTTCCTGTCATTAACGCGCTGCGGATTCCAGTTACACTCTTCCTGACCACCAACCTTACAATCCACACCAGTTCAGTTAACCCCCCGAGGCTTTCTTCTGAAGATGTGGCTGCGTTGGCACAGGAAGAGCTTGTATCGATTGAATCGCACGGTCGCACGCACCGACACTTTAATGAACTAGCTCCAGATGAGGTGCAACTGGAGCTCAGAGAATCAATGCGGGATATTGAAAAGATGACGGGGAAGTCTTCAAGGTATTTTGCGTATCCCTACGGCGCGCGATCAGAGGAAGTAGAACGAGCAACACACGCAGCAGGGTACGATGCCAGCTTTTCCATTACCGAGGGCTTTATCCGCCCAGGAGATAACCTGCTTCGGTTACGCAGGGTGCAGGTTGACGCGACGATGTCGTTTACACAATTCGTACTCCGTACCACCTCAGCTCTCGAATGCAATCGAAAGATAGTAGACTGGCTCCGACGGGTATGAAACGCATCATTCGATATCTGGGACGTGCCGGACGATTCGCATCGAAGCTATTACATGGGGAGCCTCTGAGCTACTCTGTTCAGAGCAAGGAGGCGTGGGATGCACAGTTTGATCGGGGCGCATGGGACTTCATGCTTGATTTAAAGCAAAGAGACACACTTGTCATTATTGCTGGTCTCTGCAAGGAGGCTGCAGACGAGCGTCCGCTTGCTCTTCTCGATATCGGATGTGGGAACGGCGGTCTCGCCAAACTTCTCGCTCCCGTCTCATCCATTTCGTATACAGGACTTGATATATCGGAGACTGCAGTCACGACGGCACGGACACTCCACCCGCGTGGCACGTTTGCCGTTGCGTCGGCAGAAGAACCGCCACAATTTGTGGGCAAGTTCGATATTCTGGTCTTCAACGAAATTCTCTACTACGTCGATTTACGCAAGACGCTTGATGCATACCGCCCTTACCTTAAGAAGGGAGGAACAATTGTCATAACCATGTATGCGTCCTGGCGCACCTGGCTCTTGTGGCTTCGTCTCAAGGGGCACGTTACTTCCAGGAAGACAGTAACGGTACATGACGAGTTGCTGCGAAAGTCGTGGACTATACAATGGGGGAACTACCGCAGTTGAGTACACTATGGCTACCCTACGAAACACCATACTTGCGGCCCTCCCATCCTCCTGGAGGCGTCATGCGGTGGAACTAAAGAATATGTTCTGGGGAGGTTGGCGCCACCACTACTATTCGCATTGCGGCGAAGATGTGGTCATCGATGCTTACTTCCGTGGCAAGCCCACAGGCTTTTATGTAGACGTGGGGGCCCACCATCCCCGTCGATATTCGAATACAGCTCTTCTCTATGAGCGTGGTTGGCGCGGTATCAACATTGATGCGGACCGACAGGCCATGAACCTCTTCCGGTCCCGACGTCCAGACGACATAAATTTATGCAGCGGTGTCGCTGAACACGAAGGGACACTAGAGTTACACAGGTTCTCTGACCCTGCGGTGAATACGTTTTCGAGCGAGAATGCTGCACGACTTAGAAAAAAAGCATGGCTTGATGAAGTAGCTGTCGAACAGGTGCCAGTCCGGCCGCTCGCCAGCATCCTTGCTACACATCTTCCTCCTGGTACGGCAATCGATTTTCTTAACGTTGATGTTGAAGATCTCGACCTGGAAGTTCTTCGCTCCCATGACTGGGTGGCCCATCGCCCTCGTCTCGTTGCGGTTGAGGATCGCTTCTATGACCCTCGTGCTCCACAAGAGAGTACAACCTATACGTACCTCAAAGATCGGAACTATATTTTCCTTGCATACATAGGCCTTACGCTCCTGTTCGTAGACGAGGGGGCACTACCTTCAAGGCCACAGTAATGAACCCTATCCATTGCACGCTCGGTCTCCTTACGTACAACAGCGCGGCCACTCTTGAACGTTGCCTTACAAGCGCTGTCGGATTTTCCGACATTGTCATTGCCGATGGAGGTTCCACCGATAGAACGCTTGAAATCGCAGAGCGCTATGGCGCACGCGTTATACCGCAAACCGCTCTCCGAGCGCCGATTAAAGATTTCGCTCGTGAACGTAATCTTCTACTTACAACTGCTACAGAAAAGTGGTTTTTCTATCTAGATTCAGATGAGGTGATGAGCCAGGAACTAGTTGAAGAAATACGACGCCTTACCAAGGATTCTGCCACCAAAGAACAGGCCTTTCGTGTCCGGTACCTCAAAACCAACGAGGAACTCACGAAAATATACCGGACGTTTAAAGAGTACTACCAAGTACGTCTCGTGCGGACTGATATAGGCGCTCGTTTTGAACGAGCAGTACATGAGCGACTTACGCTTCCGAAAAACACGCTGATGGGACAGATTGAAGCTCCTTGGTACGTCCTGCTCGACAAGGACGATCTCTCGCTTCGAGTTTTTGTACCCAAAGCATGGAAGCGTATAGGCATTCAGGCGGCCGAATGGCGTCCCCGAAATCCTCTGGAGGCGTTTATGCGAATTATCGGTACGCCACTCACTCTCGTCAGCAAATCTCTCGTCAAGATGATTGCGGTACCACTAAGGTGGGGCAACAAAGGTATACCGACAAAATATGAGTTCCTGCGTCTTATCTACGCTCTTTGCATACCGCTTCGGCATTTTGCGCGCCTCCTCTCGCTCTTAGTCGGTATGGGCAGGAACAAGGAAAAGCAGGACAGCGGCAAGGAATAGGGATACAAATGTTGCAAGGACTCTCCCGATAATCAGCCCCCATAAACCATAGAAGACTACGCCGACGAACTGCAGCCCTATCTGGAACACCGGCGACACTACATTAAATATGTAGAGTGCTTTGGTGCCGCGTTCAGCGGTAAGACCAACAATGAACATGTTGCCGATTACGCTGATGAAAACAAGTGCGTAGAACTGCGAGAACACCACTGCGTCGATGTAAGCAGGGAACAAAAGCGCAAAGAGGATTGGCGCTACCGTACCGTATGCAAGGACGCCAAGTACCACTGCTAACACAATCCACCACATCCGCTGCCCACCGAGCGCAATGCGGATTTCAGCTGGCGTCTTGCCTGATAGTCGGGGGAGGGCAGCGGTTGGTAGGAACTTGAAGAAACCGGTGAGGCGCTCAGGAATTGCTGTCGCAAAAGCATAGATGGCAAGCGGAGCCGCGCCCAGGTAATGGAAGGCGAGTATCGCGTCGAGCTGGCTTGCGATTACGCCCGGCAAATTCATTATGCTTAGGTGCGTTCCGTAAGGAATAGCCCCTGGGTCGGTTAGGTCATTAGTGACTTTAGTGCGCAGAACGTTACGGTAAATTAAGGCGGTGGCAACAGACTGCACAAGCAAGTTAACGAGAAGTAATACAAGCGCTAGTCCTGAAAAGAACGCTGCGATAATTAGTGCTCCATAGAAGGGAAGATGCCACGCAAGTCCGTACCAAAAACCACCTCGGTAGTCCTGAATGCCATGGAAAAAAGAACCGTATGTATTAAACGAATTCAGGAAGGGGGTGAATACTCCAATGATGGCGAATCCAGCCGCAAGAACCATGTTTCCTTGCATCAAGTAGTAGAGGGCAACTCCTAACCCGAGCAAGAAGGGGACAATACCAAAGAGGAGTTGTGTACGTACCGCGCGCTTCAAGGTTCCCTGGTAGCCCTGTGCCACAGCTCGTGCTACAGCGCTGTTCATCCCTGTTAAGGTAAATGCGCCGATGATGGCACCGGCAGAAAGGAGATATTGGTATACGCCGTACTGCTCTTTGGTCAGTACGTTGGCAAAGACGATATAGAGAAGCAGAGCGCAGAGAGAAAGCACGACCGTACCGAGATTGAGCCACCAGCCACTTTGGACTAAGGCAACCATATCAGTCTTGGTGTACCGCTCGCTCCAGCGTAAAAACCGCTCTGCTAAGCGCTTTAAGATATTCATAGAAAGGAGAACCTTATGGTATATACTAGCAGCACCATGGTAAAGGTTACCCGCTTTATCGTATTAGGGGCCCTCTTTCTCATCCCGTTCCTGGCCCTCTATGTGGCCAACGGCTCCTTTTTCCCGTTTATTACCGGTAAGGCCTTCGCGTTCCGTATTCTCGTTGAGATAGCATTTGCCGGTTGGTTGGTGCTCGCATTAGCGGATAAGCAGTACCGCCCCCACTTCTCCTGGACGCTCCTCTTATATGGAGTGTTTGCGCTTTGGATGATGGTCGCAAACTTCTTGGCGCTTAACCCTCACAAGGCCTTCTGGAGTAACTTCGAGCGTATGGATGGATGGGTGACTCTCATCCACGTGTTCATGTTCTTCATCGTTGCAGGAGCCATGCTCGCAAAGGAGAGCCTTCGGCAAGCGTGGTGGCGTGCGTTTCTCTTGTCTGCGGCTCTCACTTGCGTCGTCGCCATAATGCAGCTCATGGGAGTGTTCAACATCAACCAGGGAGGACTCCGTGTTGATGCAACACTTGGCAACGCTATCTACTTTGCCGTCTTCCTTATGTTTGCGCTTGGCGTTACCCTCTGGCAGGCAGCGGTAAGTCGGGGCTTGCTGCGCTACTCCTTATATATACTCGCGGCAGTAGAAATCGTTTTCCTTCTCTTTACCGCCTCGCGCGGTGCCCTCATTGCGACCTTTGGCGCCATCGTTTTCGCAGCTGCCTGGACCGCTTGGAAGTCAGGGGAGAAGGCACGCAAGCTCGCCATTGGAGTTCTCATTGCGCTTATAGTCTTGGTTGGCGGCTTCTTTCTTGTGCGCGATACCGCCTTCGTCACTGAGCAGCCAGTGATAGCTCGTCTTGCTTCAGTCTTCTCCATAAGCCAAGAGCTGCAGGTACGCTTCGACATATGGCACATAGCCGGCCAAGCTGCCGCTGAACGCCCTGTGTTCGGTTGGGGACAGGAAGGATTCCTTTACGCGTTCAATCAGCACTACGACCCTTCGCTCTATGGCGTTGAGCCCTACTATGACCGCGCACACAATACCTACCTTGATTGGTTGGTAGCGGGCGGTGTCCCAGCGTTCCTTCTTTTCCTTGCACTTCTGTTGAGCACGGTTATTGCGCTCTTCCGCTATCAAATCTCAGCGCCTGAGCGCCTTATGTTGCTGTCGCTGTTGGTCGCCTATGGTATCCAGGCGTTGGTGGTGTTCGACAACCTCTTTGCCTATATACCGCTTGCGATGATACTCGCTACCGCGCACATCATTTCCTCCAAGCCCGTGAAGTCGCTTGAATCGGCTCCCGAACTTCCAGAGCAGGGAGTAGGCATGATTGCTGCTCCAGCTGCCGCTGCGTTTGCGGTCGCGCTTATCTGGATTGTAAACGTGCCAAACATGGCTGCAGCAACCGACATTATAAAAGCGCAGCAGCCAACCACTCAGGGCGTCGGACAGAATCTTGAGCTCTTCAAGCAGGCGCTTGCAGGCGGGTCGTTTGCTACGGAAGAAATTCGCACACAGCTCACCAACGTCGCAATTCGTATCGCTCAAGAGCCATCCATTCCAAACGAGACGAAGCTCGAGTGGCTCACGCTCGCGATTTCTGAACTGAACCTTGAGCTCGAGCGCGCACCGCTCGATACTCGTCTTCTCCTCGCTCGCGCTGGCGTGTACCGCGTTGGCGGCGACTATGCGAACTCAATTGCTTCAATTAATGAAGCACTTGAGATTTCCCCTAAGAAGCAGCAGCTCTACCTTGAGCGTGCTGCTGTCGAATGGCTTGCTGGAGACCGCGATGCTGCACGAGCATCGTTTAGGACCGCGTACGAGCTTGATACGTCCTTTAAGGACCCACTCATCTATCTCGCGGCAAGCGAGGTGATTGCTGGCAATCTTCCTGCAGCGCAGTCACTTCTTATGGATACCTTTGGTACGACCACTGTGGATAGCCCCATTCTGTGGAGCGCGTATGCGAATGCGGACCAATTCGAGCCTCTCATCGCACTTCAGCGCCTGAGGATTCAAAACAGCAACGGCGCAGCAACTGACCGACTCATGCTTGCGAAGATTCTCGCGGTGGCAGGGCGCATCCCCGAAGCACGTGCGGAGATACAAGCAACGGTGGCGGCGCATCCGGAAGCAGCCGCTGACGCTTCCGCGCTTCTCGCTCAGATTTCCGGGCAGCAATAATGAACCTAGGGGAACAGGTACTGCTTTCTTCTCTTACGACTCTCAGGGTCGGTGGGCCAGCAGCCGCAGTCATTTCCTGTACGAGCGTGGAGGAAATCGAAGAAGCACTCGCGTATGCCAAGGAACACAACCTCCCGTATTACGTACTTGGAGGTGGCAGTAACGTGCTCGTGTCTGACGACGGTTACCAAGGGCTCATCATACGTATACGCACCGACGGGATTTCTTTCAGTGAAGAAGGGGACACCGTTCTCGTTTCATCTGCAGCAGGAGCATCGTGGGACGACCTTGTAACGGAGGCTGCATCGCGCGGGTTGTGGGGAATCGAAAACCTTGCCGGCATTCCAGGAACGGTCGGTGCAGCACCGATTCAAAATATTGGTGCGTACGGGGCTGAACTTGCTGGCACACTACGGTCTGTTGATGTTCTCGATTCCATAACAGGGAAGCGGATGCAGTTATCAGCTGTCGATTGCGCGCTCGGCTACCGCGACAGCAGGTTTAAGCACGAACCGAATCTCATCGTCCTCAGTGTCACGCTCGCGCTTCAGAAGCAAGGTTCGCCCAAAATTGAGTACAAAGACTTGCTTGCGCTACAAGAGCGTGGCGTCGATCTCTCAACTCCTGAGGCAATCGGGAAGGCGGTGCGCGAAGTTCGGAAAGGGAAATTTCCTGACCTGCATACCACCGGCACTGCCGGCTCGTTCTTCAAGAACCCAATCCTTACGCCAGAGCGCTTTGCTGAACTCAAGGAACGCTTTGGTGACATCCCAAGCTTCCCGAACCCAAAAGGAATAAAGATACCGCTCGCGTTCGTGCTCGATCGCGTTTTATCGCTTCGTGGTTTTCGCCAAGGACCCGCATGGTTGTTTGGTTCTCAGCCGCTCGTGCTCGCACTTGACGCAGGTGGCACTGCGCACGATGTTGAGTCACTTGCACGTCTTGTTGAACAGAAAGTATTTGATGCAACGGGCATTACCATCGAACGAGAAGTGCGAACGATGCCAACAAAGTAATTTTTCCGAAAAACTTTTTTGGAAAAGTTATCCACAGCTCGCA
>JAGOSU010000019.1 GCA_018062165.1 Minisyncoccota bacterium | reverse complement strand
TATCCCGTTGGGGAGACCTTGAAACCATTTTGCTTAAAGAGCCACTGGTACACCTCCATCTGTTTCTTATAGGAATCGTAGAGATCATCAACGGATGACGGACCCTTCTGCTTAGAGGTAGCTTTGTAATCAACGATAATGAGTTCCCCTGCCGGGTTAATCCACACATCGTCGATACCACCACGCACGTAGAGGTTGGAGGGTTCATGGTGGGTGGCAATACCTCGCCTGAGCGCATCGCGCCACTCTTCCATGCGTGGATCCTGGAACGGGACTGCATCAACGCCGTACTCCTTCATAAGCGGATGGGTAGTGGCATCAGCACGATTGATATCAAACTCGCGCTTAAACAACTCGTCTACTGCGTTGTTAAGCGTAAAGGACGGCATGCTGGGACGCTTCACACCAAGTCGTAAATCGAGATACGAACACCGAGGGCACTCGGTGAACATATCAATCTTAGAGCGGCTTATCTTAAACGGCTCCTTTGCTTTAGGGTCGAACGTGGGGGATTTCCAAGCCATATCCCCTAGTATACAGGAGCACAAAGGGTCTCTAATTCAGCGACTATCCCCCCAATGCGCTCAGGCGGAATCATAAGGGCGCGCAGCTGGTCACGGGATTCACGCAGCTGGTTGCATGTAACAATGCCCTTGTCGATGAGGAGCTTCTTCTCAGCCTTACGCAGGCTCATTAGCGCTGTGATTGGGTAGATACCAGAAGCAATAATGCGGTCGTAGAGGTTTCCTTCGGTTGGGTAGCTCCATCCCATAAGCCCGATATTGGCGCACCTGGCGTACTGAATAGCTTGGTCAGTAAACTTGGTATTGGTGATGAGGTAGCCCTTATCAATACGCGCTGTGGTTCCGTCCGCTGGACTTGCAGCTGAAATATCATCGAAACGCGCCTTTACATAGAGCGCCACCTTCACATCAGTCTTATACGAAGGGTCATTGTGGTACTTGAGCTCAGCAGCAAGATTCTCACCGTTGCGGTGCGCGTACACGTCCACCTCATGCATCACACACTTACCCGGCACGAGTTTCCGCCACTCCACTTCCCATCCCTCGCTCTTAAATATCTCTGCGACGAAATCCTCAAACGGATGTCCTGAAGGACCGAATTCAAACAGTGCGCGACGAAGACTGTAGCGCGCTGCAGCAGGCCTTGCTTCGTGCTTAAGCATCGTGATGGCACGACGATAGATCTCGTCCGTTGTTGAGGCAGGTGCGATGGAGTCCTGAATGGTCTGTCGGATGCGCTTGGCAGTGTGGCTACCAGCTCCGACACGCATCAAGGACGCTTCGAGCTTTACACCGTCAAAGGACTCTGTGGTGCCGTCTGCCTTAACAATGTCCGTCATAGGGTTGGGGCAATAATTGCCTTTGCTTCGTTTACATAGACTGCGATAGCGGCCTCCTCAGGCGCCTCAAGGCTTACTGAAAACTCCTTTTCGCTTGAAAGCTTAAGACAGATGTCAGTGTCTTCACTCACCGTGACGTCGACACGTATGGTGCCATCTGCATCAAGAATAGACGAAGCTGAGACAGGGTTGCAGTGGGTTGGTACTCGGATTACTCCGGTAAGTGAGTGAACTCCTTCATCGTACTCGTCTTCAAGGGTGACCTGTGGCGCCTCTACTTTTACGTACTCGTCTTTGGCAATTGAAGACTCAACGTGCAGCGCCAAATACGCTACACCGATAAGTACGAAAACACTGAGCGCAATAGAAGCAGCAACGCGCATGTTCAGCCTATGATAGCACCCCCGAGACACTCCTCACCTTGGTAGAACACGAGTGATTGCCCGTTCGCAAGCGCATCAGGAAGCGGGCGTGTTGGAAGAAACGCAGTGCCAGAAGTATCAAGAGTCCCTTCAATCACCGGACCGTGATAGCGATACTGGGCCTCAAGTTTCCCTTCAGGAACATCGTCAGTAAGCCAGTTCGCTCCAGAAAACGAGATAGATTTCGTGAGAACCTCCGTTCTGCGTTCCTTAGCAACTACGAGAAGGTTCTCTTTTACGCTCTTGCGCACCACGTACCAAGGGCCTGGGGGCGCATCAGTAAGTGATACCCGCTCTCCAA
Organism: Minisyncoccota bacterium; assembly: GCA_018062165.1. Taxonomy (GTDB): domain Bacteria; phylum Patescibacteriota; class Minisyncoccia; order Phycocordibacterales; family Phycocordibacteraceae; genus C7867-001. The sequence goes on along the minus strand of JAGOSU010000019.1, from coordinate 10,098 downwards.
TGGTATGCAGCACCGCCCCGTTGTGTCCCCCAACTTCCTTTCCGCTTTCATCAACTGCGCTCCCTGGTGCCTCCCCAAACTCAGAGCGAAGGAAATCCTCCACTGAAATGCTCCCTAGAAAACAGACGCCCTGACTGTCTCGTTTTGTCGCTACCGGAAGCGCAAACTTCCGTGCCAATTCACGCGTCTTCTCCTTCTTGAAGCCGCCTAGCGGAAACAGTGTATGGGCAAGCGCCTCCTTGGCTATCGCCCACAGGAAGTAACTTTGGTCTTTGGCAGGGTCTACGCCGCGATAGAGTTTTCCGTCCTGCGCTTTTGCATAGTGCCCGGTGGCAATCATGTCCGCACCTTCCTTGCGGGCAAATTCATAGAAAGCACCGAACTTCACGTCCCGGTTGCACATAACGTCCGGATTAGGGGTTCTGCCGGCCTCGTACTCACTAAGGAGGTAGTCGATAACCCCTTTCTTGTATTCGCTTGAAGCATCAAGCGTACGAAACGGCATTCTGAGCTTCGCCGCAACCCGCATAGCGTCCCTACGGTCTTCTGCCCAGGTGCAGGAAAGACCAGGCGGATACCACCCCTTAATGAATACACCCGTGACTGCATGCCCCTCTTTCTGTAAGAGAGCTGCAGAAACAGCTGAATCCACGCCGCCTGAGAGGCCGACGAATACGTTCATTAAACGACTATACCCCAGCTTACTCGCCTCGGGCTAGTTTCTCTGCAAGTCCGATGTAGGAACCAGGCGTAAGAGCAATGAGCTCGTTCTTTACTTTCTCCGGCAGTGGAAGCTCCCAAACGAACGTGCGAATGTCATCAATGGTGAGTGATGCACCACGTGTGAGGTCCTTGAGCTTCTCGTAGGCTCCGGCCTGTCCTTCACGGCGCAATACGGTTTGTATAGCCTCAGCGAGAACTTCAGGATGCTCATCAAGCGCAGCACCCATTTTTAGAGCATCTGGTTCAATACGTGCGAGACCTTTGAGAATCGATTCGTATCCCATGAGTGTGTGGGCAAACGCCACGCCGAAGTTACGTTCTACCGTTGAGTCAGACAGGTCACGCTGCAGGCGAGAGATAGGAAGTTTGCGCGCGAAGTGCTCAAAGAGCGCGTTAGCTACACCAAGGTTCCCTTCACTGTTCTCAAAATCAATAGGGTTCACCTTGTGCGGCATCGCAGAGGAGCCAATCTCTCCAGCCTTAGCCACCTGGGTAATCCAACCGTCAGAGATGTAGCGCCAAATATCTTGGTCAAAACCAATGAGAATGGTGTTCACGCGTCGCAGCGTATCGAAGACCGCCACGTAGCTGTCATGGCACTCAATCTGCGTTGTGTAGAGGTTTGCTTCAAGCGCGTAGGTGCGACCAGTATTAAAACTGTCAATAAACCGGGTAGTGAATCCGGTCCAATCAACCGAAGGGAACGCGACCACGTGCGCGTTCCAGTTCCCCGATGCTCCGTTGAGCTTCGCTTGGATCTTTATACTCTTGAGTCCAGCGAGCCTGCGCTCAATACGCGCCGCAAAGACCTTCATCTCCTTTCCAAACGTAGTAGGAGTTGCGGGCTGACCATGCGTACGGGCAAGCATTGAAACCGACGCGTAAGTCTGTGCCAAGCGATTCAATTCAAGGAGAATGGTCTCCACCTTTGGGGCAAGCACGCGCTCAAGTGAGTCCGAAATCATAAGCGCATAGGAGAGGTTATTTACATCCTCAGAGGTGAGTCCGAAGTGCACCCACTCGCTCTTTGCTTCAAGTGAAGTCCCCTTCAACTTCCCTTTTATGAAATACTCGACTGCCTTTACGTCATGACGGGTGGCTGGAATACCTTCGTACCCTACCGTCTCAATCTGCTTCACGATGGCAGCATCTGCTTCTGAAACGTTGGCTATACCGTCGACAATTGCTATCTCCTCCTTGGAGAGCGTGAAGCCAAGCTCCGGCACTTTTGCGAGTGCCTTGAAGTATTCGCATTCAACGAACACGCGGTACCGAATAAGCCCATATTCGCTGACCAACGGAGAGAGCTCAGACACACTACCTGAGTAGCGACCATCGAGCGGGCTTAGTGCGTTTAGTTCGTTCATGATCGTGTGGTTTCCATAAGTGCTGCTACTTGCGCATACTTGTCTTCAATTGAGGACATCGCCTCACCATCGCGAAACGACTGCTTGCTGACATCGTTCCAGTTCTCATCCCTCAGTCGCCAACTATCGTTATCAATAACATCTGAGACAACTACCCTGGAATCCATTGTAAGGCCAAATTCAATTTTGAAATCAATGAGTTTAAAGTCGTGGGAAGCGAAGTAGGTTTCAAGCGTACGAAGCGTTTGTATAGTTGCTGCTTCAATTTCTTCGATGGTTGCCGGTCCGAGTACACGAGAGGCATCAATGGTGCGCTCAAGCGAGGCCGCAGGATCCGTACGTGGCGTCTTCGGATGCATAAGGCGCCATTGCCGCTCTTTTGGGTTCGCGATGAGTGGGTCCTCCTCGCCCTTAAGTGGGTCAAGTCCTTCAACAAGGACCTTTCCTTCATAGTCCATGAGACCTCCCTTAGTGGTTTTAAGAAAAAATTCAACAACCGGAGGGTCAAAGCGATGAGGTGGCTGCCCTTCAGCTACCATGAATTCCGGCATGCGCTTAAGGTAGCTTCCAAACGCGTAGCGACGCGCCACCACCTCAAGAGGAATCATGTGACACGAGAGAGCAAGAAAATCTGTGTCGTTCAACTGGCGCACGTAGGCGGTTGGGACACCGGCAGCATTTAAAAGCTCGAATGCACGAGACGTAATCGTATTTGAGTACTTTGCCTTTGTGGTGAACTCTTTTGTAAACGAAGGATCGTCAAACGCGGTAATAGCGTTCTTATACTCGACAATCACATGCTTCGGGTCGCCCTCAACTGCAAAAATTTTCTTCGTCTTTCCTTCAATTAGTAGCTCTCCTTTTGTGAACTCATCCATATAGCTATTTTATATCATTCCCCAGGTGGTGGAAGCGTGATGTTTTCTGGTTCAAATATGGTCTGGCGTGCCCCCTCTTCAACCACACCAAGGTCCATGAGCTCGTACCCTGCTTTTTTGCCAAGACGAAGTGTTTCTTCAACCTGCTCCGGCCCAACAAACAAATAATACCCAATACCCCAGTTGAAGGTCTTGAGGCAATCAAGTAGTGAAAGGCCTACACTCTCGCGGAAGAACTGGAACAGCGGCGGGACCGGTACCCACGAGTGGACACGATAGGTGAACGGGCGTTTATCAAAGGCGAGCTTCCCTACGCCATCTCCCGTGCCTGGCAACACAGCGTGCGGCCTCACTCCGCTAGTTAGCAACGTTTCCATAAGGGCAACATAGGAGCGAGTCGGGATAAGCGCCTCAGCGCCAAGGGTAGTACCGCTTGGAAGTTTGGTAAGGAACTGATCAGGGAGCTCGAGTGCCCTTTGAATGACCACTGAAATACCATTGGCGTGGAGTCCCGAGGACGTTACGCCGATAATGTGATCTTCTGGAGCGAGCTCCTTGCCCGTAAGTAGATTTTCTTTCGGTGCAATAATGCCGGTAACGCAGCCAGAGAGTGAGGGGGCGCTTTTGACAGGCGCCTCTGCCTTCATGAGGTACTTGAGTGCTGGCGACTCTCCTGCCGGAAGCGCTGCGCCAATTTCCTCACAAATTTCAACGAACCCGCGCCCAAGGTCGTCAGCTCGCTTCTTATCGCCAAACCACGCAGCATCTCCAACTGCCACCTCATCGGTGAAAACCACTGGCATGGCTCCCTGGGCGATGACATCGTTGGCGGCCATTAGGACTACGTCCTTCGCAATAGCGTCGTAGTAAGTTTTGCCGACTCCCTCGTTCTGGTACATCCACTCAGCAATCCAGTTTTTGTTGCCAAGTCCTTCCTGCGTGTTGCACCACATGTGCGATTTGGTACCGCGATACTCATAGACACCACCATGGGCATGGAGAACGTCTTGATTGATATAGACGTCGCGCTTATTCGGAAAGGTGACGGTTTTGGAACCTGCAGCAATCATGGCCTGCTTGAACGGCTCCATAACGGCGTAATTAACTCCGGCTTTTGCGTTTGCGCTCTCAGTATCCATACTTATTTCTGTTTCAAATACTCCTTGTAGGTAAGGGTCTCAAGCTTCTTTGCTTTCTTGAGCACATCCTCTTCCATCGACTTCTTGTACGTAGCCACCGCAGCAAGCACCGAAGCATCTCCTGTTCCGATAATCGACGCTGCAAGGAGTCCTGCGTTTTTAGCACCATCAATAGCGACGGTAGCGACGGGAATACCTGGAGGCATTTGGGCAATTGAGAGAAGTGAATCGATACCCTTAAGCGCCTTGCTTGTCACCGGTACGCCGATAACTGGAAGTGGCGTTAGTGCCGCAACCATGCCGGGGAGATGGGCCGCGCCTCCAGCTCCGGCGATAATTACCTTTATGCCTCGCTCTTGTGCGGTTGTTGCGTATTCGACAAGGCGTTTGGGTGTTCGATGTGCAGAAACGACGGTCAGTTCGTAGGAAATACCAAGCTCATCAAGTAGTTCAGCGGCTCCCTGCATGACAGAGAGGTCTGAATCTGAACCCATAATGATACCGACGGCAGTCATAATTAGATGCTAACACGCGCCCGGGCTTCGTAAGCCTTCCGTAACGCTTCGTCTGGAGTTTGACCGGTTACCGTCAAATGCCCCATCTTTCGACCAATCATTGTCTCTTGTTTGCCATACCAATGGACAGCCACCTCTCCGAGCATCTCCGCGTCCTCTGTACCTGCAGGCTCCGCGCGTCCATTACGCGTTCCAAGGATGTTCACCATTGCTGCAGCGGGCACTTTCATGTCGACCTCTCCAAGAGGTATGGCCATGACCGCACGTACGTGATTTTCAAACTGAGAAGTAACACACGCTTCGATGGTGAGATGTCCTGAATTGTGTACACGCGGAGCAATTTCGTTGACCAGCACCTCCCCGTTAGAAAGAAACAGTTCAATGGCAAAAACTCCAGCACCCTCGAAGAGCTCAAGCACGGTATGACCAAGTGCTTCAGCTTTTGCAGCGATGGTTGCGTCCACACGTGCTGGCATAACCACGGAGATGCAAATGTGGTTTTCATGCATTGTTTCAACAACTGGATAGACGCGTATGTCGCCTGCAATCGTGCGAACGGCGACAACGGCAAGTTCTTTTTCAAACGGCACGAACCCCTCTGCATACAGCGATGCACCCTGTAACTTAGTTAACGCCTCATCAATCTGTGCTGCGCTCTCAACAAGTGCATTCCCACGACCGTCGTATCCTCCCGAACGAGCCTTGAGAACAAATGGATAACCAAGTTTCTCCCCTGCTTCCCGCGCACTTGCCGCATCTGAAACAGCGCAATACGGGGCAACGCGCACGCCATGCTCTGCCAAGAACTCTTTCTGAGCAAGCTTATCTTTTATGAGGGAGAGGGTTTTGGGGGTCGGATGAACCGAGAATCCTGTTTCAGACAGTTCCTCAAGAGCCTTTGCATTGGCTGACTCAATTTCAAACGTCATGACGTCGCACTCACGTGCCAGGGTTTGAATCGCGTCATGTTCCTTAAAATCTCCAACAATGTGCTTGTCAGCTACATCGTGGGCTGGCGATTGCGGTGTCGGGTCAAGCACAACGGTAGACACACCAAGTGGGCGGGCTGCTTCTGCGAGCATTCGCCCTAGCTGACCACCACCGACTATGCCAAGAGTGCTCATAGGAAGTAGTTAATCGCGTTTCTAAAAACTTCAATGCCTTCCGCGTACTTCGGCAGCTTCTTCCCTTCTCGCTCATACTTTTCTCGCAGGTAGGTCCAGTGCGGCTGCTGGGTAAAGAAGCTTCCACGCTCTGGGTGCGGCATAAGTCCGATAACCCTGCCTTCGTAGCCGGTAATACCAGCGATAGCACGCAGCGAACCGTTCGGATTCCCCGGCAGACTGAAACACTTCGCCATCTTTCCCTTGGTGTATTTGAGCACCACCCGTCCGCTCTTCTCAAGCGCATCAAGGTTCTTCTCAGTATCGAAGTACTTGCCTTCACCGTGCCCGATAGGAACTGAGAGCGTCTTGATGCCAGTCAACCACGGAGAGTCTCCAACTACGTCCATATCGACCCAGCGGCAGATAAGCTTGGCTGAATCGTTAGCGATGAGTGCTCCTGGAAGGATACCGGCGCTCGTAATAACCTGGAAGCCGTTGCAGATACCTGCCATAAGGGTGTCCCGAGAAAGGAACTCCTGAAGCTCCTTCTTTAGGTGATGGGCGACACGCTTTCCGTACGCCTTGCCTGAGCCTGCGTCGTCTCCGTACGAGAAGCCTCCCGGGAAGACGATAATCTGATACTTCTTCAGCATGGAAGGTTTCGCAATGATGTCTTCCAGGTGCACGATATCGGCAACGCCACCTACCTCTTCAAAGGCACTCTTTGCTTCGTCCTCGCAGTTGAGACCGTAGCCTGAGAATATGAGTACGCGTGGCTTTTTCATACGTTGAATTTCTTAAACGGCTTTCGGTACGCTCGTAGAAGCTCAGGAATTGTAAGCTTCACGCTTGTACTACCCGTCTTGAGCACGAGCTCCTTTGTCTCGGTAACCGTACCAACCTTGCGTAGTGCCACTCCCTTAAAGAGTGCTTCGAACTTCTTGTTCTTGCCCTTCGGCACTGCAACGAGCACACGTCCCTGACTTTCAGAGAAGAGAAGTGTCCGAGCATCCCCGACAGGAAGTGTAAGGTTCATACCTCGGTTCCCTGCCATTGCCATCTTGGCTGCAGCCACCGCAAGGCCTCCGCGAGAGAGCCCAAGTGCGTTGGCAACCAATCGAGCATTGATTGCTTTGGCAAGAGCGCGATATGCAGTCAGGTTCTTCTTGGTATCGGTTCGTGGCACAGAACCTCCAGAGAGTCCGAGCATCCGTGCATACTCGCTGCCTCCTAACTCTTCCTTTGTCTCACCAATGAGATACACCGTGTCCCCAACTGCAGCAAGGTCCATGGTGATTGCCTTGCGAACATCTTTCATGACGCCGATTGCCGAAATCAGAAGTGTCGGAAGCGCCGCAATGTGAAGCGGATTCCCCTTCGCATCAAACCCACGAAAATCGTTGAACATGCTGTCCTTGCCGGAAATGTAAGGAGTGCCATAGGCGACGGCAACTTCGTAGCAAGCACGCGCTGCCTCCTTAAGTTGTCCCAAACGCTCCGGGTCCTTGGAGGAAGACCAGCAGAAGTTGTCGAGAATGGCGAGGTGCTCAAGTGGTGCACCGGCCGCAACTGCATTGCGAACCGCTGTATCAATAGACGCAGCAGCCATGTCGTAGGTATCGAGCTCACTGTAGGAAGGTGCGTACCCGTGCGAGAGCACTACACCACGATTATCATTGACCAGTGGCTTCAAGATACCGACGTCAGCGTTAACGCGACCAGGACCCTGAAGCGGCTTTGTCACCGACATGCCCTGCACCTCATGGTCGTACTGCGTTGAAATGAACTCGTAACTTCCAATGTTTGGACTTGAAAGAAGCGTCAGAAGCGTCTTTGCGTGGTTGGCTTTCTTCTCAACAGGAAGAGGAGTTTCCACAGCGTGTACCTCAAGACTTTCCTGTTGCATGGTTGGGCGTCCTTCGTGGAGGAATTCAAGACCGATATCGAGGACCTTCTTTGTGCCGTACCGCACCACGCAGGCTCCTGTCTTCGTGTACTCACCAATGCGCGTTGCCTCTACGCCATGCTTATCAAAGATAGCTTTGAGCTTCTTCCAGCTCTTCTTTGGAACCGAAAGGGTCATGCGCTCCTGAGACTCAGAAATCCAAATCTGCCAGGGAGCAAGTCCAGGGTATTTCGTCGGGACGCTTGCAAGGTCCACGTCGCATCCACCCGCTTCTTTTGCCATCTCACCGATGCTTGAGGAAAGTCCTCCTGCACCGTTGTCAGTCAAACTATTGTAGAGACTCTGGTCACGGGCTTCGCGGATAAGTGCGTCAGAGAAACGCTTCTGGGTAATGGGGTCGCCAATCTGAACTGCAGTAGCAGGACTTCCTGCCCGCAGTGCCTCAGAAGAGAACGTTGCACCATGAATACCATCGAGACCAACTCGGCCGCCAATCATGACGATGTAGTCGCCTGGCTTTGCCTGTTTCTTAAACAATTCCCGCTTTCCACTCTTTCGAGGAATAAGACCGACAGTGCCGGCGAATACCAGTGGCTTTCCGCGATAGCTATCATCCGCGTACACGAAGCCAAGAGGAGTCGGGATGCCGCTCTGGTTGCCTCCACCATTCACTCCCCGCACTACCCCTTCGAGAATGCGTCGTGGTGGCAGGAGTCGCTCAGTGAGCTTGGCATCACGGTAGAGCGGCCGTGTGTCCTCAGGTCTGCCAATGCAAAAGCCATAGAGGTTCGCAATTGGCTTAGCTCCGAGTCCGAACCCAAGCGTGTCGCGGTTAACTCCGACGATACCGGTCATGGCTCCTCCATAGGGGTCGAGTGCTGAAGGAGAGTTATGCGTCTCCATCTTATGGGTAACGAGGTACTCATCATTAAAGGTAATAGCCCCCGAGTTGTCCTTAAATACCGAAACACAGAAGTCCTTCTTCCCTTTTTTCCGGCGAATCTCGTTGGTGGCTCCCTTGATGTAGCGACGATAAATGCCCTCCTCTATGTCGTCGAGCGGATCATTGAAAATAGTGTGCTGGCAGTGCTCCGACCAAGTCTGGGCAAGTGCTTCAAGCTCCACATCCGTAGGGAGACGTCCAAGAGAATCAAAATACGTACGGATAGCAACGAGTTCATGAACGGAAAGGGCGAGCGGCCCTCGACGTATCCCGTCTTCCCCCATGATTCCCTCCTTACCAATCTTCAGGAGTTCTTCGTCTGAAACATGGAGGTCGACCGTATCGACACGAGTAGAACCTGTAAGAGCGACTTTAGGAACACGTAGCGGTATTCGTCCGCGCTTCCATTCCCAGTATGGCGTTACAATCGCTTCCTCAATAAGAGGATTGTGGAGCTCAAGTGCCATAGCCTTGGCCTCCTCCTCGCTCACCGTACCTTCGAGGAAGACAAAGAGCGAAGAGTACACATGTTCGTTCTCCTTGAATTTCTTTCCTGTAGCATCCTCAACCATTTGCCTGACGGTATTGCCTACGTTGTCAGTAACTCCCGGAAGGAACCCAATCTCAAGGGCAACTGCGAACTTCTCAGGCGCCAGCACCTTAGAGAAAGAAGCTTTGTCGATGACTGGGTTAGTGAGCGCAGCAGAAACCGCCTTCTGATCTCGCGCAGAAAGCGTCGTATCAATCGTATAGGAGTTGGTGACGGAGACGCCCCGAATTTTCGCCTTCGGAAACCGCTCTGTAAGCATTGCCTGTATGCTTCCGGCGCGCGCCCTCTCGGCGACGGATTCTACGGTGATGCGATGCGCCATGCGTATCAGTCGCTATTGCTAAGCCTAAGTATACCCCAAAAATGCGTAATGGGCATACTCACCCTCCAAGCTCCTTTTTCCGTTGAGCCAGCCTTTTCTGTTCACCTTCAAGGAGGGTAAGCCTACCAGGGAGACCATAGCGGTCGAGAGGATGCGGCTCCAACGTTCCCCGACCTCGTTTGCTGAACTCCTCTCGAGCCGCGGCACGCCCAGAAAGCGAGTCTTTAATAGCTTTGATTTCTCCTGCATTGCGGGCCATTTTGGCATCAACCTGCGCAACTGTGTCTTCGTTCTCTCGAACGGGAGGCTGCTCAGTCATAAAAAAAGTATACCCTAATCAAGATACCGCGCCCTGTTCGCCTTATGCGCCTCAAAGGTCTCTGCGTAATACATCTTTCCATCCCTCCCTGTGAGGTAGTACAGGTACTCAGTCTTGGTTGGCGTTACCGCAGCAAGAATTGAGTTCACGCCAGGGTTGGCAATTGGTCCCGGCGGCAACCCCTTGTTGCGATAGGTATTGTAGGGCGACTCTATCTCAAGATCGTCAAAGGAAGGACTGTAGGTTTGCGTATCCTGTATGTACCCAAACACCGCATCCACTTGAAGTGGCATGCCGAGCTCTATACGGTTCCAAAGAATGCCTGAGACC
>JAGOSU010000058.1 GCA_018062165.1 Minisyncoccota bacterium | reverse complement strand
CATTCCCTCACGAAGCCCCATTTGGAGGATGTTGGCAGTTGGGTCAGCGAAGTGCATACCTATAAAATAGCACGCGCCCCGGAAGAGGCGCGTGCAATCAACAGCGTCGAGCTAGAGCGCGACCATCGAGGCGATGGAATCACCTTCGCGCATTTTCATAATGCGTACGCCCTGCGTCGCGCGAGACAATGACGGAATCTCTCCTGCTGCACAGCGGATTACCTGACCCTTCTTCGAGATGACAACAATCTCCTCGTCCTGCTCTTCGTCGCCAGTTAACACCTTGGCACCAATGATTTCTCCCGTCTTAGCAGTGACATCTGCCGTCTTGATGCCTGAACCTCCGCGTCCCTGAATCTTGTACTCCTCCATGGAGGTCTTCTTGCCGTAGCCCTTGCTCATGATGATGAGGAGTGCGGCTTTCTTGGCAGCTGCGGAAACGACTTCTGCGGAGACAACACTGTCCCCCTTCTTCACCGTCATACCGCGAACCCCGGCCGCGGTGCGGCCCATCGCGCGCACGTCTGCTTCATCAAAGCGAATAGATTGACCCTTTGAGGTCACGATAGAAATGGAGTCTCCGTTCTCAGCCAAGTGCGCAGAAACCAAACGGTCCTTACCCTTAAGCGAGATGGCAATGATGCCCGAGCGTCTGACGTCGGCGAAGTTCTTGGCTTCTACCTTCTTCACGACACCACCTTCGGTGATGAGGAATACGGAGAGTGCGTCACGCGCAGCACCCTTAGGAACGGCAAGTACCGAGGTCACCTTCTCGTCGCCTGCAAGCGGGAGGAAGTTCATGATGCTCTTTCCCTTGGTAGCGCGGCGTCCTTCTGGGATGTCATACATCTTGGTCTGGTAGGCCTTGCCGTAGTCGGTGAAGAAGAGAAGCTCAGAATGGGCACTGGCAACCAAGAACTGCGTCACCACATCCTCTTCCTTGGTCGACATATCAACAACGCCCACACCACCGCGCTTCTGCTTCTTGTATTCGGACGGGTTAGTGCGCTTTATGTAGCCACCTTGGGTGATGACGAGTACCGACTCCTCGTCCGGAACGAGGTCTTCAACTGAAATATTCTTCACGCCTCCCTTCACAATCTTCGTGCGGCGGTCGTCGCCATACTTCTCAACAACTGCTTCAAGTTCCTGGCGTACTACGGAAAGGATGTTCTTGGCAGAAGAGAGAATCTTCTTGAGGCGCTTGATGGTCTCCTGCACTTCGGCGAGCTCGTCATCGATCTTCTTGCGCTCAAGTCCTGCAAGCGTCTGGAGGCGCATGGCGAGAATGGCTGCGGTCTGTCGCTCGGAGAAACCGAACTTCTTTTGAAGGGCTTCGTCAGCAGAAGGCACATCCTTGGACTTCTTGATGATGGCGATGACCTCATCGATGTGGTCGAGTGCCTTGGAAAGTCCGAGCAAGATGTGCTCGCGCTCCTCTGCTTTCCTTAGTTCAAACTCGGTGCGGCGCTTCACCACCACACGACGGTGTTCGATGAAGTGCTCGAGGATGCCTTTGAGTGAAAGAGTCTGCGGCACGCCATCAACGAGCGCGAGCATGTTGTAGTGGAAGGTGGTCTCAAGCTCCGTGTGCTTGAAGAGGTTGTTGAGCACAGCCTGTGGGTGCGCGGTGCCCTTAAGCTCCACCACGACGCGTATATCCTCAGCGGATTCGTCGCGCAGGTCCTTGATGCCCTCAAGCTTCTTATCGCGTACAAGCTCCGCCATGCGCGTGATGAGGTCCGCTTTGTTAACGCGGAACGGGATGGAGGTGATGATGATTGAGGTTCCCTTCTTCTCTTCAACAATTTCCGCGACACCGCGACACACCACACCGCCCTTACCGGTTGAGTATGCGTGCTTGATGTCAGCTTGGTTAAACGCAATACCGCCGAGTGGGAAGTCAGGGCCCTGCACAAACTTTAGAAGGTCTTCCGTAGTAGCTTCTGGTTCGTCGATGAGATGCATTGCTGCTCCCACCACCTCGCGCAAGTTGTGCGGAGGAATGTTGGTGGCCATACCAACGGCAATACCGAGCGTGCCGTTTAGAAGAAGTCCTGGCGCTGCAGCGGGAAGCACTGACGGCTCTTTGTGACTGCCGTCATAGTTAGGGTTCCAATCAACCGTCTCCTTGTCGAGGTCAGCGAGCATCTCGCCACCAATCTTCGACATCTTTGCTTCGGTATAACGATACGCAGCAGGAGGGTCACCATCGATGGAACCGAAGTTTCCCTGTCCGATGATAAGCGGGTAGCGCGTGGAGAAATCCTGACCGAGCTTCACCATCGCGTCGTACACCGCCGTGTCGCCGTGCGGGTGGTAGCGACCAATCACGTCTCCCACCACCGTTGCCGACTTGCGAGTCTTGCCTCCAGCATGGAGTCCGTTCTCATGCATCGAGAAGAGGATGCGGCGGTGCACCGGCTTCATGCCGTCACGCACATCAGGGAGCGCGCGACTCGTAATCACTGACATCGCGTAGTCGAGGTAGCTCGACCGCATCTCTGCAGTAATCGACTGGTCTATGACCTGGGCCGCCGTCTTCGGCGAGACATCATCCTGCTCCTTCCGCTTCATTTAGAAATGCAGGACCTTTGCTTCCTGTGGAGCTGGTTCTGCGGGTACGGGGGCCTCATCTTCAACGACCGTTACACCTGCTGCTTCCTGGTTGGTGTAGAAGGCACTTGCTGCACCAGCAAGCTCGTCAAAGCGCTGCTGCGTCTCAGAGAATGCAGATGCAGCCTCCTCAGATGAGGAGACAGGGGCGATGGCGAGAGTACCGGAAGAAACGAGCGCAATCATCCAGCCAGTGGCCACGACCGCCGCAATAGCAGCCGCAGCAACGAACGCTATGGTGCGACGAACCGATTCAGGCTTGGCGCGAAGGTGTTCGACGTAGTCTTTCATAGGTTAGGGCGTTATTACGATTATATCACCGTCTTTGTCAACCGCATCCTTCTTCTTGAGGGTAAGCTTATCAGTCTTTTCGCTCTCACCTCCCTCCTCCTTAAGGTAGCTCTCGAGCGCCTTGGGCTTGCCCATTCCGCTCCAGTGCATAGGAATGATGAGTTTGGGCTCAAGCATGGTTGAGAGCTTGGCAGCCTTTGCCGCATCAAGCACTCCTTCTCCTCCTACTGGAATAAAGAGGACATCTATCTCATCAATTCCTTCTTTGGCTTCGGGTGGGAGTGAAGCTTCGGAGAGTGCGCCGAGGTGTACCAAGGTCATGCCTTCAAGCTTCACTGCATACACGGTGTTCATTGCTGTCTCTTCACCCTTGGAGAGCCCGTACTCGCTCTTAGTCAGGAAGCCCTGTACGGTCACTCCTTTATATTCATATTCACCAGGTCCGGTAATTGCGAACGGCTCCTTATC
>JAGOSU010000057.1 GCA_018062165.1 Minisyncoccota bacterium | reverse complement strand
CGTAAGGACCGTGTGGCCATCCTCACCATCCACGCTCGCAAGAAGCCGTTTGGTCCTGACGTGAACCTCGAAGTCATCGCCGAGCGCACCCCAGGCTTCTCAGGTGCAGAACTTTACTCACTCATGAACGAGGGCGCTATTCTTGCAGCACGCGAAGACCGCAAGGAGGTAACGCAGTACGATCTCCTCCGTTCCATCGAGAAGGTCATGCTCGGCCCTGAGAGGAAGTCGCACCTGCTTTCAATAAAGGAGAAGAAGGTCACTGCGTACCACGAGATGGGACACGCGCTCGTGTCTTCTATCCTTCCGTACGCTGACCCAGTGCATAAGGTGTCCATCATTTCTCGCGGACGCGCAGCGGGGTACACCCTTAAGCTTCCGTTTGAAGACAAGAAGATGCAGTCGAAGAAGCAATTCCTCGACGACATTGCCGGGACGCTCGGAGGTTACGTAGCTGAGCAGATGATTTTCGATGACGTGACCACCGGTCCACACAATGACCTTTCGGTTGCAACCGCGCTTGCACGCGACATGGTGTCACGCTACGGCATGAGCGACCTCGGTCCGGTAGCATTCGGTAACGAGCGCACCATTGAAGCCAACTACTCCCAGGAGGTGGCTGCCAAGATAGATGGGGAAGTTTCCCGCATTATCGAAGAAGCTAAGGCTAAGGCGCATGATGTGCTCACCAACTATCGAAAGGCGCTCGATATGATGAGCGAGAAGCTCGTAGAAGTAGAGACGCTTGAGCGCGAAGAGTTCGAGAAACTGCTCATCCTCAACGGCATCACGCCGAAATCAAAAGAAGAGGAAGGCGACGTGAAGGTCTAGCGAATCTAGCCTCGTGCCCACACTCTTAGAGTGTTGATTATATACTTGGTATATAATGGTTCGATAATGGCATTGCGAGAAAAGAAGGAAAAGGCAATTGTAATGCGCAGGGCGGGTGCAAGTTACACTGAAATAAAAGAAACATTGAAGGTAAGCAAGAGCTCTCTAAGTCTCTGGCTCAGAGATCTTCCTTTATCGAAAAAGCGACTTGATGAGCTGCGAGGCAAGAATCCACTTCGTATTGAACGTTTTAGGGAAACAATGCGCCATAAACGTGAGACACGACTGCAGGAGGTCAGAGTGCGTGCAGGCAAGAGTATAGGAAGACTGTCGGAACGAGATATTTTTATTGGTGGCCTTTTCCTGTACTGGGGTGAAGGTACAAAAACTGCAGTTGCGTGTACTGCTGTAGCAAATACAGACCCTGCCGTTCTCAAATTCTTTGTAAAATGGTTGGGAGCGCTAGGAGTTCCAAGAAATCGCCTAAGGGTAAAGCTACATTTATATAAAGATATGAACGTAGCTAAGGAGTTACGCTTCTGGTCTAAAGAGCTGCAAATTCCTCTTGCACAGTTTAGAAAAACGTACATCAAGGATTCGAAACAATCCATGCTTACTCACACTCAAAGATTCGTGCATGGCACGTGTAACATTATGGTCGACAGCCGCGACCTAATAGAGACAGTGCTAATGAGCCTTGAACATGTTCGTTCGCAGTTTGCGGAGAAGGAAGCGATGTGATTCCATAGCAGAGCGCCTATAGCTCAGTTGGTAGAGCAGACGACTTATACTCGTCCGGTCCCAGGTTCGAGTCCTGGTGGGCGCACTAATTACTCAGGGTGCACGCTCTCATCCGCACGCGCGGCGATTGCCGCAAGCTTTGGATACTTCGTAAGTTCTGGGTCTGACTTTATAAGTGCAGACGCTTCTTTCCTTGCCGCCTCCAACATCTTTATGTTCTTAAGCGCTTCCATGGCGATGTCTGATACGCCCCACTGTCGTGCGCCGGTAAGTTCTCCTGCGCCGCGAAGTGCGAGGTCGTACTCAGCAAGTTCGAAGCCGTTCTTTGCGGTCACGAGTGCTTTCAGCCGATCCCTCGTTGCCGGACCATATTTCTCTGGAAGCACGAAGCAGTATGCCTGGTCAGTGGAGCGGATGACGCGACCGCGCAGCTGGTGAAGTTGTGCGAGACCGAAGCGCTCGGCTCCTTCTATGAGGATGACGGTGGCGTTTGGGACGTTCACCCCCACTTCGACCACCGATGTTGCGACCAGTATCTTCACCTCACCTTTGGCAAAACGATCCATCACCTCTTCCTTCGCCTTCGGAATCATCTTGCTGTGGAGAATGTCTATCTCCACGTCAGGGAAGACGTCCTTTTTGAGTCTCGCTGCTTCCGCTTTCACTGACTTCGCTTGAAGTGCGAGTTCCTTGGTTGGGTCTGGTTCATCAATACGAGGACAGATGACATAGGCCTGATGGCCGAGAGCAAGCTGTTCGCGTACGCGCTCGTAGGCTCGCTCACGTTTCTCGGGCCCAAGTGTTTCGGTAATGACGGGCTTACGTCCCGCAGGCATCTCATCCAGCAGCGAGAGGTCGAGGTCTCCATAGATGGAGAGTGCGAGCGTGCGGGGAATCGGAGTGGCGGTCATGGAGAGCAGGTGCGGAGAGAGCCCCTCCTTACGCACGAGCTTCTGGCGGTGCGCCTTACCGAAGCGATGCTGCTCGTCGATGATGGCGTAGGCCAGGTTCTGGAACTGCAGTGACTGGTACACCAGCGCATGCGTACCAATGACAATGGGAATCTCGCCGTTGGCAACCCATTTTGCAAACTGCGCACGAGAAATCTTCGTTGATTCTTCTTTATTGATTTTGCTCGGGAACTTGCGACACTCGCTTCCAGTAATGAGGCCGATGGGAATGGGATGCTGTTTGAAGTAGGAGACAAACGTAGAGAAATGCTGCTTGGCGAGTATTTCAGTCGGGCACATGTAGGCAACCTGCAGGTAGCCACCAAGACGGCGTTTCAGTATTCCTTTGGCACCTGTCTCAACTGCAGGGTGCGAGCTTGCGACCATGTATGCAGTCGCTGCGGCCACCGCAGTCTTTCCACTGCCCACATCTCCCTCAAGCAGGCGGCGCATCGGGTGCGACTCTTCGAAGTTGGCGACTATGTCTTCGATAGCTCTGGTCTGTGCGTTGGTCGGCGGGAAAGGGAAGGAGGCAATAAAGTCAGCGAGCGCCTTGCGATTGGCGTCCACCGGGAGTGCGCGTTCCTTAAGCGACTTCGCCTTGTTCGATTGCACGGCAAGCTGAATAGCAAACACTTCTTCAAACGCAAAGCGCTTACGAGCGGCGTCTGCATCTTTTTGTTTGCGGGGTGCGTGCACCCATACGAGTGCGGTTGAAAGTCCGGGCAGGTTGTAGCGGTCGAGGATGTCTTGGGGAATGGGGTCCTCAATTGTTTCGTGCGCTCTGGCTTCAAAGACGCGCTTCATCGCGTGCAGCAGCCAGAGGGAAGAAATACCTTTGCTTTCGGAGTAGATAGGGTAAAGCGCTTCACTGTCTGGCAGTTCGCTGTGCGCGAAGAGGTTATCAACCGCCTCTTCTGGGC
>JAGOSU010000056.1 GCA_018062165.1 Minisyncoccota bacterium | reverse complement strand
CTCAATCACGGTGAAGAGGTAGAGGTCGCCACCCACTGGTAGGTAGTAGGCGCTTTCGACTTGTGCTTCGAACCGCTCAATAACAATCGAGTAGAACGTGTGGCCACCAATCGTGACCTTCTCAAACTGGTCAATCGATTCGGTTGGCATATCAGCTGGCTGCAGGCGGGTAGTGCGTACCATGTCTGCCTCAGCTCCTTCGGCTGAAACACCGAGATGATGCACTCGAATAACGTGGGGGACGCTCGCTGACGCCGAAGGCTTGGTGAATTCCCGAACAATAGTCATGTCGCCACCCGCAGCCATGGTGACGTTAGGAGTTGGGTTCTCCGTGTAGCCTTCAGGAACCGGGAGCGCACTGACATTGAAGGAGTTAGTTGGGCACGGCGCGAATGCGCAGGCAGGACCTACGCGCCCGACCGACGAGCCATCAGGGCACACCATAGCGTCCATCGGGCACGCGGTGATAGGACCTGGGGCTTCAAGTGCGTTGCGATAAAAGAATCCAGCAATGCCAAGCAGCACGAGCAGCACCACGCCCATAAGAAGCTGTTTCATATTCAAAAAGTCTAGCATGCCTACTTCTTCTCCTTGAGAAGATCGCGAATCTCTTCGAGCACCTTGAGGTCAGCAGGTTTTGCTGATTGCGGAACGGGTTTCTGGTTCGCAATCTTGTCGATGAACTTGATGAAGAGGAAGAGTGCGAACGCGGTGATGAGGAAGCTTACGAGCGCCTGCAGAAAAAGACCATACGCGATAGTATCTCCTCCGAGCGGAATGGACAGGGAACTAAAATCAACGCCACCCATAAGGAGTCCGAGCGGAGGGGTGAGGACGTTGTTTACAAGCGAGGTAACAATGCTGTTGAACGCCGCGCCAATCACCACTCCTACCGCAAGGTCGAGCGCATTGCCGCGAAGCGCGAAGGATTTGAATTCTTTGAAGAATTGTTTCATATCTTAAGTATATCTTGGGGCGACTAGAGAGAATCGAACTCTCGATGCCTGGACCACAACCAGGAGTTTTACCACTAAACTATAGTCGCCATGTACCGAGTTTTTATAGCACAGGAAGAGGAAATGCGCCCTGTGGCCCTACTACATCGCCTCGACCATCTCGACGAAATGCTTCTCAACGTGAAAGTGATGTAGGTCTGCATCAAGACCTTCTTCGAGCTTGATGTCCTTCCTCGGATGGAAGCCTGGCCTGAAAAATGCGAGCCAGTGCGGAATGATGTTGGTGTAGAAGCCGTTCATTCCTGTGATGAACCCGGCCCCGTGCCAGAACGTCTTGAAGTCGATCTTCGCCTTGCTCTGACTCAAGATAGCGAACGAAGCGAACACGTGGGCAAGGAGCCACCGCACGGTCATGAAGAGCATAAGGCCCGTTCTCCTGAAATAGCCCCCGCCCTGATCGAGATAGAGGTCAAAAGCGGTACTGCGATGATGGAGCTCCTCGAGCGCGTGCCACGTCCAGAGTGCACGCATGCGCTCATCGACACCCGGAGCCTCAACCGCCCGGCTTTTTAAGACGTGCCGGCTCATGACCGCAGTGTAGAACTCACTGCACACGCACACCGCAAGCCGCGTCTTGACGCTCCTTGTATTGAAGAACTCAGCAATGCTGTGCTCGATTGCTTCAAACTTCGAAATCTTGTATCCCTGCTTCCGCAGCAGTGTGTTGTACGCGTCATGCACTTTCGCGTGCGCTTCTTCCTCATGCGCGAGGATATGCACTGACGTCTCCAGTTCCTTGTTGTTGATGTGTGGGTACGTTTCGCGTGCCGATCCTACAATGAAGCGTTCAATCTCGGGGATAGCAACTGAGAGTCCATTAAAGAACGCGGTAATGATGGGGTTATCTGCGTACCAGTATTTGCGTATTGGCTGATTCATACCACCAGTATACGAGAAAGACCGGCAGTGCCGGTCTTTGTTCCTGTGCCCAGGAGAGGACTCGAACCTCCACGCCTTGCGGCACATCCACCTCAAGGATGCATGTATACCAATTTCATCACCTGGGCATCACGTTACCGTATAGGCAACGACTGGCCTACTATACGCAAAACCTTGGCTATTTTCAATCTTTTCCGAGCAAGGCAAATACTTAGTTTCTGTGGGTACAGGTGCTTTAGAATAGTGAGAGTTTCTGCTTTTGCATACTTGAGCTGAACGACCGCATGACCTTTTGCACTTGTTACGTGGCCCTTTACCCCAATCTGCTTCTCTAACATATCTCGAAGCCAGAGTACGTGACGACGACTTGCTGATACGAAGCTGAGATAGAACATAAAACTGTTCTTCCATCGTGGGTCGTAGTAACTATAGAAGGTTCCGTCGCCGTCGTAGTGACCTCTAAGGAAATCGAAAAAATACTCCTCAGGGACAGCGATAGGGCCGATGGTGTGTGTTTTCTTTGGAGTAAGGCCAGCGTCCAAAAAGAACCGATACAAAGTTACATCGCTAAATTGGACCCTACTTACACTTCGCCCTTCTGGAGTTCTCTTCAAACTAATGGGAAGAGGGCGCCCAATACATCGCATAAAATTAAGAAGTTGTTCGCGATCCTTCGATGTGAGATCTAAGTGTCGACCGTCAGACGAGAGACATCCATCCGTCACCATAAGGCCAGTGGCGTACGCTAAATCAGCAGACCAGGCCACCTCACTTCGCCCAGGTTTTCTCCCTCGCTTCATCACTCAAGTATATAGCGTCTACCAATATAAAAACAGAAAAGGCCGGTGAACAAACCGGCCTTTCGTTACGCTGCTGCCTTCTCTTCCTCCTTCTCCTCAGGAACTGCCTCTGCAATTACCTCTGCGACGGTCTCTTCGATGACATCGGCTGGTGTCTCTTCTGTAACAGCGGCCATTACTTCCTCGACTACCTCAGGCTCTGCAAAGTCAGTGGTGGAAACGTTCATCATGCGCATGTTGCGGAGCTGACGGCGGACCTCACGAGCAACCTTCTCGCGGATGAAGTAGAGCTTTGCGCGGCGGACCTTTGAGCGCTTTACAATCTCGATCTTCTCGATAAACGGAGCATAGAGGGGGAAGATGCGCTCAACACCGATGCCCGAGAGCGTAGCGCGTACCGTAAAGGAAGCACCAGCTTCGGTACCGTGCTTCACAGCAATCACGAGACCCTCAAATACCTGGAGACGGGTCTTGCCCTTCTCGATAATCTTCTGGTGGACGCGAACGGTGTCACCCGGCTTAATGCCGAGCTTGGTGCGCTCTTCCGTCTTTACCGGAGTGATTACCTTTCCCATAGTCGCCGCACTCTATCACAGCGCCTATATAGAGGCAATCGCGTCCTCGCTCCCAGGAAATACCTTAAGCGCAGCGGCCATGGCAGGCGGCAACGGGGCGGTAAGTTCCAGGGTCTCGCCCTGAGGGGTCGGGAGCACGAGCCGGTAGGCATGGAGGCCGAGGGTCGTAAACCCGAGATCGCAGGGGCGGTTGGGAGCGTACAGCGGATCGCAGACTATTGGGTGGTGGATGGCCTTCAGATGCACGCGAATCTGGTGGGTACGGCCAGTTTCAGGCATTACTTTCATCAGAGCGTACTTCTC
>JAGOSU010000018.1 GCA_018062165.1 Minisyncoccota bacterium | reverse complement strand
GGTTAGTAAGTACCGAGAAGGAAGCTGGAGTGCCTGAGTGGACAACCGGCTCGCCCTTCACGATGGCATCGAAGGTCGCAGAGCGTCCCTGGATATCGTCAGACTTAATGGTGAGCATCTCGCGGAGCGTGTACGCAGCTCCGTACCCGAGAAGTGCCCAGACTTCCATTTCTCCGAAGCGCTGACCTCCGTTCTGTGCCTTACCACCAAGCGGCTGCTGGGTGATGAGGGAGTACGGACCGATTGAGCGCATGTGAATCTTGTCCTCCACCATGTGATGGAGTTTGAGGATATACATGTAACCCACCGAGACTGGCTGCGCGAACGCCGTACCAGTGCGGCCATCGTAGAGCTGGAGCTTACCTGAGCGGCTGAAGCCAGCGGCCTCAAGTTCGTCGCGAATCTCGTCTGCCGTTGCTCCGGCAAACGGAGGCACGACTGCCTGGTAGCCAAGCGTGTTAGCGGCAAGTCCCAAGTGAAGCTCGAGAATCTGTCCGAGGTTCATACGGGATGGAACGCCGAGCGGTGTGAGAATCACGTCCACTGGGTTGCCGTCCTTGTCGTATGGCATGTCCTCTGCTGGAAGCACGCGGGAGATAACTCCCTTGTTACCGTGACGACCGGCGAGCTTGTCTCCAACGGAAACGTTACGAACCTGGGCCACCGTTACGACAATCTTCTTGATGATGCCGCTTTCGAGCTGATCACCGCGCTCGCGTGAGAACACGCGAACTCCAATGACACGACCGCGCTTCCCTCCTTCCATGCGGAGTGAGGTGTCCTTCACGTCCTTGGCCTTGTCGCCGAAGATGGAACGGAGAAGGCGCTCCTCAGGGGTCAGCTGCGTCTCGCCCTTAGGCGTTACCTTACCGACGAGAATGTCGCCTGGGCGCACTTCTGCACCGATGCGAACGACTCCCTCTTCGTCGAGGTTCTTGAGACGAAGCTCACCGACGTTTGGAATGTCGTGAGTGGTGACTTCTGCACCAAGCTTGGTGTCACGCACTGCTGCCTCGAAGTCTTCAATATGAATAGTGGTGAACTTGGACTGCTGCACGAGGCGCTCGCTCACAATGATGGCGTCCTCGTAGTTAGCACCCGACCAGCTCATGAAGGCAACGCGTACGTTCTGACCAAGGGCCATCTGGCCGCGATCAGACGAGGATGCATCCGCGAGCACATCTCCCTTCTTTACCTTGTCGCCAGTTTTGACGATTGGGCGCTGGAGGAAGGCTGAGTTCTGGTTGGTCTGGGTGAGCTGCTGAAGGCGGTATTCCATCGGCTTCTTCTCCTTGCCCTGCACCACAATCTTGCGAGCGTCAGCATAGGTAACCTCTCCTGCCTCCTGCGCAATGATGAGGCGGCCGGTGTTACGTGCTGCGTGCTCCTCAATACCGGTAGACACAAGCGGCGCCTCCGGAATCATGACCGGGGTTGCCTGCTTCTGCATGTTCGAACCCATGAGTGCACGGTTCGCGTCGTCGTGGTCGACGAACGGAATCATTGCGGTTGCAGCGGAGAACATCTGGTACGTCGAGGAATCGATGTACTGAATCTCATCGCGACGAACGATTGCAGGTTCCCCACCGCGACGTGCCTCAATGGTGTCAGGGACAATCTTGCCCTTGTCGTCCACCGGGGTGGCACCGTGCGCAATCACGTACTCCTCCTCTTCAAGTGCGTTGAGGAATTCAATCTCTTCAGTGACAACACCGTCCTTCACCTTTGCGTACGGAGTTTCAATAACACCGAACTCGTTGGTGCGAGCGTGAAGCGCAAGACGGAGGATAAGACCGATGTTCTGACCTTCTGGCGTGTGGATTGGGCAGAGGCGTCCGTAGTGAGATGGGTGCACGTCGCGCACTTCGAAGCCTGCACGCTCGCGGGTGAGACCACCCGGACCGAGGGCCGAAAGGGTGCGCATGTTCTCAAGCTCAGCAAGGATGTTCTGCTGGTCCATGAACTGCGAGAGCTGGTTGGCGGTGAAGAACTCACGAATGGATGCCTGAAGCGGACGTGGGTTCACAAATGCCATAGGGAGCGAGGTGTCGCTTTCAATGGTCGACATGCGGTCCTGGATGTTGCGCTTCATGCGCGACATACCAACGCGCATACGAGCCTGAAGAAGCTCACCAACGAAACGGACACGGCGGAAGCCGAGGTGGTCGATGTCGTCAGGACGCGCGTTCGGGTCCTTGTTCATCTTGGCAATCTCACCAACGATGTGGATGAGGTCCTCGTACGTCAGCACGCGCTGCTCGAGAGACTTAGGCTCCATCTTGCCGCCAAAGCGCTTGTTAAGGCGGTAGCGTCCAACCTTCGAGAGGTCGTAGCGATCTGGAGTGAAGAGTGCGTTCACATACTGCTTTGCGTTTTCTGGGGTAGCGAGGTCGCCATCGCGCATGCGGCGGTGAATCTCGACGTACGCATCCTCAAGCGTCTTAGCTGGGTCGTGCTCAAGCGTGGTCTGAATCGCAGCAACGGCGTCAGGGTTTCCTGCAAAACGCTTCAAAAGAGGGGCACCTGCTTCCCCACTGAAGACGGCGAGGAGGTTGGTGACTGGGAACTTACGCTTGCGGTCAATCTTGACCATGATGGCGCCGGATGGCTCCGAATCAATCTCAATCCAGACACCGCGGGATGGGATGATCTTTGCGCCGAACCAGGTCTGACCCTTTGCCTCTTCAGAGATGAAGAAGGCGCCGAAGGAACGTGCGAGCTGGGGGACAATCGCGCGCTCAACTCCGGACACGATAAAGGACCCGTGCGGGGTCATGACCGGAATATCCGCAAGGAAGATGTCCTGCGTCTTCTCGGTACCGAGGGTCTTGTTTAGGAGCGTAACAGAGGCCTTGAGGGGGGCTTCATAGGTCCTCATGTTCTCGCGCGCTGACTCTTCGTCGCCCTTAGGCTCTCCTATCTCGAAGCCGTTCCACTTGAGCTCGAACTTCTTGGTCGAGTAGTCAGGAATCGGAGTGAACTCCTTGAAGAGTTCGGTGAGCCCGTCTTTGACGAGCCATTCGAAGGACTGGCGCTGGTGTGCCACCAAGTCCGGGAACTCGACGCGCGGCTTCTTGAAGGCCGCGAACGTCTTCTGCACGAGAGGTTTGTTGATCGGCATGTGAGTAAGCTATGAAAGAGTGCTCAATAGGAACGGAAAACGGGTCCATACGCGCATGGACCGACGTCTCGTTCCTCGAGACGCTTGATAAATATTGTCGCCCGAATGTTGCCCCCCAGAGTGCCCCCGTCACTCAATCTGAATCTGGTTCCTTAAAAGATACACCCGGGAGGAGGAGGGGTCAAGGCTGTGGATTACCGCTTCTTCTCCCGCCACCCGTCTATCTTCGCGTGATTCCCCGTCTTAAGAACCGCCGGCACCTTATACGTTTTCCCCTCCCACTTGATGCTCTCAGGTCGTGTGTAGACGGCGCTTGAAGCAATGCGGCGCTCCTCTACTGATTCATCCTTCCCAAGCACACCCGGAAGTCTGCGAGTGACCGCATCCACAATCGCGAGCGCTGGTACTTCCCCTCCCGTTAGCACTGCCTCTCCTACCGAATAGGTTTTGAGGGTGCCCATGGTCTTCAGAATCTTTGCAGCACGTTCATCAATGCCTTCGTAGCGACCGCAGACTAGTACGACATTGTCGAACTTACCGAGCTTGTCCGCTTCCTTGTTATCAAATGCTTTTGCGCCTGGAGAGAACCACACCAGTGCGGTCTTTCCCTTCTTGCGCCCAAGAGATTTCTTCGCCGCCCTCACAACAGGAAGCGCGGTCATCACCATGCCGGGACCGCCACCATACGGGCGCTCGTCTACCTTGCCCCACTTGTTGTCGACAAAGTCCCGAGGGCTTTGGTAGGAGACCGTCATCTTCTTATTCTTCCGGGCACGTCCGAGAATAGACGCAGAAAGATACGCCTCGCAGGCTTCTGGGAAGAGTGTTATGAGATGGAAGTTCAGCATATCCGGCACACTAGCATGAAAAAACCACCCCGACAGGATGGCTTCTTCAGAGTGTTATGGATGGATGTCTACTTTGATTTCGAAGTTCCCCCGGAACCCATCCCCTCCTTCAACTGGCTCTTGGAGTTCGCCTACCATAATTTCGTAGCCGCCGTCTTCATGTGCGAAGACACCAATCTCATCACCGCCTCCTGCAAACCAGCACTGTGCTGCTGAGAGTTCTCCAGCAAGAAGTCCCTTGCCATCGACACCTCCCGTTGCACCCACTTCAGTACAGGAGCCTGCAAACTTTCCTGCCTGGTACGTCTTGCTTCCTACCATCACCGCGACATTGGTGTATGGGGTTCCTTCAATCTCCCCCATGCTCGTAAAGGTCCAGCTAATCTTCGCGTCAGCAGTCATGCCCTCACCTGCTTCATGCTCTTCTTCAGGATGGTCACCTGCTTCGGTCTGTACATCTGCAGGAGCTTCGAGCACCTTTGGATTAAGCGCAACATAGCCCCCGCCCGCAACGATGATAAGTCCGAGCACGACAAGCAGGGCCGTGACAGCCGCGAATCCTTTGTGGTTGTTCATATGTTCAAAGTATATACCTCCCTCTCAAAAGAAAACCGCCCTCTGTGGAGGGCGGTTGGTTAAAGCTCTTCGACTACTTGGTCGACCGTCTTCTCCTCTCGCTTCCCGCCTACCGGCTCATTCACCTTAAGGTTCACGCGAGCATTGTGCTTCATACCAACAACACGCAGGAGGGTGCGAATCGCCTTAGCAATGTTCCCTTCTTTGCCAATAATCTTACCCATATCATCAGCAGCGACGGTAAGCGTAAGAAGCACTCCCATCTCATCAACTGAACGATTAATCTCTACCTGGTCTGGGTTATCAACCAGAGACTTAACAACGTACTCGAGAAATGCGTGGTCTTGTTCCATAAAAGAGTGTTCAGCGTTACGGGATATTCAGTAATGGAAGCACATGCCGCCGGAAGCGGCGATGAAGTTACGCGGCTGGGGCCTCTTCTGCAGGCGTCTCAGCAGCAACCTCCGCTGGAGCTTCCTCCACTGCAGGCGCTGCCTCTGCAACTACCTCCTCAGGAGCTGGCTCTGCCTCAGCGATAGCGGCCTCAACGACCTCCTCGCTGGTTGCCTCTGCTGCTGCAGGAGCAGCTGCCGCCTCAGGCTCATCCTTCTTGATAGGAGACTTCTTAGGGAGAACGTTTACCTTCTTACCCTCGATAATCTTCTTGTCGATAAGGAGGTTGGAGAGCGATGGAGAGAGCTGGGCGCCCATGGAAATCCAGTGCTTGATGCGGTCACCCTGGGCGGCAAACTGCTTGGTCTTTGGGTTGTAGGTACCGACAACCTCGACATTGGTACCCGCCTTAGGGCCCGATGCCTTCTCGAGTACGACCATACGGAACGACGGGTCGTTCTTACGGCCGATGCGCTGGAGGCGTACCATCAACATAATTACGGGAGCCTACCAGACAAGGAAGCATCCGTCAAAAAGGCCTCTATGCTAGAGTGGAGGAAATGAGTGCATCTGACGCAGACACCTACGAAGGCCCCATAAGCATCACCCGGACCGCCAAGGGCTTCTTTACCTATGACCCCAACAAGGACGACCTCTATATCCCTTCAGAGGCGCTAGGAAGTGCCTTCCCTGGCGACATCGTAAAGGTGGTGGTCACTGGCTCCTACAGTGACCCTAAGACCCGTGAGAAGCGATTGGCTGGCAAGGTGGTGGAGGTAGTCTCCCGCACCCGCGAAACGTTCGTCGGAAAGCTTGTCGAAGACGAGGGCCGCATCCTCCTCATTCCAGACTGGAAGAAAATGTACGTGCCGTTTGAAGCACGCGGCGAGAACCTCCCACTCGGACACAAGGTCGTGCTCAAGTTCAAAGGCTGGGACACGCACCCAGGATTCCCGTGGGGTGAAGTGACCGAAGACATCGGTGTAGCTGGAGTGCACGAGACGGAAATGCGCGCACTTGCCCTCTCTCAGGGCTTTAGTTCCGAGTTCCCTCCTGGCGTTATCGCAGAGGCAAAGAAACTTGAAGAGGTTGGTGAGGCACTGATTGCTGAGGAGGCGAAGACCGTCATTCCTTGGGATGAGAACAAGACGTCACAGGCGCGTCGTGACTTCCGTGGCATCACCACCTTCACCATCGATCCAGCAGACGCTAAGGACTTCGACGACGCACTCTCGGTCAGGAAGCTCGACAATGGTGATGTTGAAGTAGGCATCCACATCGCTGACGTCTCCTTCTTCGTGCGTCCCGGCTCGATTATTGATACGGAAGCCAGGAAGCGCGCAACGAGCGTCTACCTCGTCGACCGCACGATTCCCATGCTCCCCCACGTGCTCTCAACTAACTACTGTTCCCTCAATCCTGATGTTGACCGCCTTTCAATGGCCGCAGTCTTCGTGCTTGATAAGGATGCGAACATAAAGGAACGCTGGTTTGGCGAGACCATCATCCACTCCGACAAGCGCTTCTCCTACGAAGAGGCACAGGGCGTACTTGAAGCAGGTCAGGGCACGCTCTATGACGAGCTTTCTACCATCGCCGCGCTCGCACGAAAGATTCGCCAGCGGCGCGTTGCCGCAGGTGCGATTGAATTTGATACCGCAGAAGTGAAAATTGAACTCAACGACGAGGGCAAGCCAATTGCCGTGCACCTCAAGGAGCGCAAAGAAACCAACCTCCTCATTGAGGACTTCATGCTCCTCGCTAACGTGGGCGTTGCCGAAGAACTCTCTGCGCTCGGTAAGCAAAACGGCAACCAGCCCTCCGTCTACCGCATCCACGACGCCCCGGACCCAGAACGCATCGAAAACCTCTCACAGTTTTTGAAGGTCATGGGCTACGAACTTCCGGTCGGCGCTACCGGCAAGGTGAAAGGTTCTGACCTCAACAAACTCCTGGCGCAGGTCAAGGGGAAGCCTGAGGAGTACCTCATCAAGATGGCGACGCTTCGCTCCATGTCGAAGGCCATTTACACCACCAAGAACATCGGACACTTCGGCCTCGCCTTTGACCACTACACGCACTTCACCTCCCCTATTCGTCGCTACCCTGACGTGCTCGTGCACCGCATGCTTAAGAGCTATGTCTCTGGAGAACCAGTGTCCAAGAACGAGATGGAAGAGCTCGAGAAACTCTCCTACCACTCCTCAGAGCGCGAAGTCTCTGCTTCAGAAGCTGAGCGCGATTCCATCAAGATGAAGCAGGTAGAATTTCTTGCAGGACGCATTGGTGAAGACTTCGATGGCGTCATCTCCGGTGTGACCGATCGAGGCATCTATGTCGAGCTCAACGAAACCCATGCAGACGGCATGATCCGCATGAATGCGCTCGGCAACGATTACTTTATTCACGACCAGAAGCGCTATCGCGTTGTGGGAGAGCGCACGAAGAAGGAATACGCCCTGGGTGACCCCATAAAGGTGAAGCTTGTTGCGGCGCGCGTACCAGAGCGCGAACTTGATTTCGCACTAGCGCTTCCTACTCCTTAGCGAGAATCCTCGTAAGTGCGAGCGCGTATGCTGCCTCTCTTAGGGTCACTCCCCTATCAAGCGCAAAATCTGCGACGTCTCTATAGGCGTTGGCCATGGTCTCTTCAAGTCGTTCAGTCACGCGGGCACGGTCCCAAGTCTCTCCACTCTTATTCTGAAGCCATTCGAAGTACGAAACAGTCACACCGCCGGCGTTCGCAAGCACGTCAGGAACGGCCACAACACCACGCTTAGCCAACGCCTCGTCTGCCTCAGGAGTCGTCGGGCCGTTGGCAATCTCAAGCACAACAGAGGCCTTCACTGCATCCACGTTGTCAGCCCGGATTTGTTCCTCAAGCGCCGCTGGCACAAGAACATCGACATCTTCCTTGAGTACGGCTTCAGTATCGAGCATCTGGGCGCGGTCGTGCTCCATGCGCACATCGTCACAAACACCACCGCGGCAGTAGATGTCCCGCAGCGTGCCGTGCACATCCTTCTCAACAAGTGTTTTCTCTACTTCCACGTGCCCGGCGCAAATGAGCGAGCCGCTACGATCTGCAATTGCGGTCACCCGCATGCCCATATCTGAAAGGAGACGAGCGGCACGTCCTCCTGCGTTTCCCGCTCCCTGCACTGCAGCAGAAAGCTTTGAAGGATCTTTATGCTGGTCCTTAAGAAGTGCAGAAAGGACGGCAATGGCGCCATCGGAAGTCGCCGTATCGCGTCCCACAATCCCACCCTTATCAAGCGGCTTACCGGTAATCATCGCAGGAGCTGCGTGCCCCACAATTTTCTCGTACTCGTCGAGCATGACGGCCATGATTTCTGGATTGGTCGCAACATCGGGTGCTGGCACATCGAGGTCAGGACCGAAGTGTTCAGCGAATGCACGAACATACGCACGAGATACTTCGTGAATCTCGTGGTTGGTGAGTTTGTGTGGGTCGATGGCAACACCTCCCTTTCCTCCACCAAACGGAATGTCGACGACTGCACACTTCACCGCCATCATCGCAGCGAGCGACGAGACTTCGTCCTCGTCTGCATCTGGGTGGAAACGAATACCGCCCTTGTACGGACCACGAACGTTGTTGAACTGCACGCGGTAGGCCGGGAAGGTCAGTGTCCCTCCTTCATCAAGCGGGATAGTGAGCTCAGCGCGAAGCACCCGATCTGGGGTGGTCATACGTGCACGGTCTTCTTCTGAAAGACCAAGGAGGTCCGCTGCTTTCGAGGTGTTGCGTTTGAAGTACTCGAAGGCACCCATGGTGTTGGGGGTAAGCATACCCCCGAACCGTCTATGAAGCCTGGGGATAACTAGCGGCTCCTGCCGTCGTAGGGCATTCGTGTGAGTTTCGTGAGGTCTATCCCCTCTATGGTCCGTACGTTGATGGCAGCGCCCAGAGTCCCATCCGGCATAGGAGCGCGGCCAAAACACTGCGTCCCACAAGTCGTACAGAACTGGTGCTTTATTTTCTCGGTATTGAAACGATACTCCGTAAGGTTGTCCTCCCCGGAGAGGATAGAGAGCTTCTCTCCCGGTACGAAGGAGAGGAGAAGCCCTTGAGCCTCGCAGTAGGAACAGTTGCACTCAATCACAGGCTGGGTAAGGTCTATCTCAACCTCGTAGGTAACCGCACCACAGTGGCATTTGCCTGTTCTCTTTTCCATATTATTTAGCGACCGTCATGGCCTCTTCAAATTTAACTGACAAGAGCTTACTAATACCGTCATTCCCCATCGTCACGCCGTAGAGAATGCCCGCACGACTCATCGTCTCGCGGTTGTGGGTGATGACCACCAGCTGCGACTTCTTAGCCAAACTCTCAATCATGTCGCCGTAGCGGCGGGAGTTAGCTTCGTCGAGCGCCGCATCGGTCTCATCAAGAATCAAGAATGGTGGCGGATTCACCTGGCTCATAGCAAAGATGAGTGCGATAGACGTCAGTGCTCGCTCGCCTCCAGAGAGCTGCATCAAGGACTGCACACGCTTCTTTGGAAGGCTCACTGAAATCTCAATACCCGCCTTCTGTTGCTTCTTGGTTCCCTCTTCCTGCATCTCTTCCTCTTCGTCTTCTTCAGTGTCATCAAACTCTTCGAGTACAAGGCGCGCACTGCCTCCTCCGAACATGAGCGCGAAGAACTCGGTGAACGATTCGTTCACTTTCTTGAGGCCTTCACTGAAAGATTTACCGAGTTCCTCATCGAGGTTACCGATGAGTTCGCGAAGTCCTTCAGCGGACTTTGCCAGGTCCTCAAGTTCGCGCGCAAGGAACTGCTCACGATCGCTCGCCTCCTTAAATTCAGTGCGCACCTCCTCTCCGGTGCCGCCTGCCTCTTCCACGCGAATCTTGAGACGCTCCATCGTCTTCTTACGTTCTTCCTGTACCCGACGCTCCTCTGCTGGAAGTGCATCAAGCGGCGCATAGGAGAGTGCGGCAGCACCTGCAAGCGCGAGCACCTCAGCGCGGTCGCGCTCAAGCTCGTCCGCAAGCGACTGCAGTTCTCCCTGCTTACTCTCTTCGCGAAGCACATTGGCCTCCTCTCGTGCCTTTGCTTCCGCCATATCAAGAACGCGGAACTGGTTCTCGCGTCCCGTCTCCTCATGCGCAGAGACTGCCTCGCGTGCTTTAACGAGCGCATGGCGTGCCTTCTCAGACGCTGCAGAAAGCTCCTGTTCGCGTAGAGCAAGGCCCTTACGCTCTTCTTCAAGCATGTAGACTGCACGCTCTTCCTCTGCAAGGTATTCGCTCTCAGGAGAAACGAAGCGGTCAAAGAAGGCAGCGACTGCATTCTTAAGTGCGATGAGCGCAGCACGAAGCGCATTCGCGTCAGCACCCTCAGCAATAGATGCCTGGGCATCAAGCTCCTTCCGAAGTTCACCAAGCTGCTCACGCGGAACCTTTACGTATGGCTCTTCCTTCACTGCCTCCGCGCGGCGCTTCGCTGCTTCAAGTGCTCCCTCAACACGCCCCATCTCACGGGAAATAGTTCCCTGTTCAGCAAGCGCACGGTCTACTTCGCGCTCTGCGGCACGCACTGCGTCTGCTCTCTTTAGTCCCTCAGTGTCGAGCGTTGCGCGGTCCTGAAGCGGCGCGAGTGCGGCGGTTGCTACCGCAAGACGCTCCTTGGCGTCCGATAGGCGCGTCGTTGAGGCGGCTTTCTCGCTACGTATATACAGTTCCTCGATGGCGAAGTATTCACGGCACGCATCGGTAAGCGACTTGATGAGTTCTTCTGCTCGCTCAAGCTTTTCTACCTGCTTCCCGAGAAACTTCAGGTGCGGAAGAATTTCGCGCCTGAGTGCCTCCACCTGCTTTACGTTATCCTCGGTCTTCTCGAGTTTCCGTTCAGCCTCCTGTTTCTTGAATTCATACACCTTAAGACCAAGTGCGTCCTCGAGCATGGCGCGGCGCTCACGTGGGTGCGAGAGAAGAATGCGGTCAGCTTCACCTTGAGAAATGATGTGGTGTCCCGTGTCGCCAATGTTGGCGCTTGCAAGGAGTTCCTGCACATCACGCAGACGTACCTTCGAGCCGTTGATTGAGTACTCACTCGCCCCGTCGCGGAAGACTGCACGCTCTATAGAAACTTCCTCAAACTCACACTTCGGGAAGATGCGCTTCTTGTTATCAAATACTACCGATACTGAGGCGCGGTTAGAGCGTGGGGCGGTGTTAGAGCCGCTCCAGATAAGGTCTTCGCTGCGCTTCCCGCGCATGCTCTTCATAGACTGCTCGCCAAGCGCGAAGCGGAAAGCCTCCGCAACGTTACTCTTCCCTGAGCCGTTAGGGCCCACAATGGAGGTTACTGACGACGAGAAATCAAGCGCGGTTTTCTTCGCGAATGATTTGAATCCCGCGATTTCTAGTCGCTTTAGCATTTACGACAATTATAACCTACCAGCCCTTCTTCTTGAGCCCGCTCCCGGCAGCATCCTGTTCCGCCTCCTGCTTGCTCTTTCCTTTTCCGCGAGCGACCTCTTCGTCCTTCACAAAAACCGCAACGGTGAAGTGTCGATCATGGTCAGGGCCCGTCTCGTCGATGGTTTTGTAGTGCGGGGTGGTTCCCTCCTTCTCCTGAGAAGCTTCCTGAAACTTACTCTTAGCGTCCTGGTATGAGCGCTTCTCAAGCACGCTATCGAGCTTAGGATAGAGGTGCTTTTCGAGGAAGGTAACGGTCGTGTCGTAGCCTTGGTCCAAATACAGAGCACCAAGGAGTGCTTCAAATGCGTTGGCGAGGATAATCTGGCGGGCGCGCCCCGTATCGCGCTTCTCCCCCTTTGAAAGGAGTAGCATGTCGTTCATACCGAGTCGCTCAGCAACTTCAGCAATGGAGTAGGTGTTAACTAACGCCGCACGGTACGCAGTGAGGTCTCCTTCCGGTTTCTCGGGGAATTTGTCGTAGAGCATGCGGGTAGTCGCAAGCTCAAGCACCGCATCGCCCAAGAACTCAAGGCGCTCGTTATGCGCCTTCGCGCTCCGGTTCTCGTTCAGATAGGAGCGATGCGTCAAAGCCTCCTCGAGCAGTTCGAGGTCTTTGAAGGTGAGACCGAGCTTGCGGGCGGCGTCCGTGAAATCCATAGGCAAACTATGAGGTATGAGAAAGGAAAAAGAAAGAGTGACTGTCTGGGACGATGTTGGAACCTCTCTACGGATTCATTGTTCCTCCTGATTCTCTTACCTGTGCCTCGAAATTAGTTTTTTGCTGCTGAATATCATCTGGAACAGCAATGCTTCGCGGGTTCCCTCTTCCGTAGAGATAGAAAAGCAACACGAGAATAATAACGAATATGAGGATGTTGACGAGCGAAGGACGTTTCTTTCCGGCCTCAGTAGTTTTAGGAAAGAGACGATTGAGATCCCAGTGCAACACACCGAGACCAATAATCATTGCCACAGGAGCAACAGGGACGAGAAGGAAAAACAATCCAAAAAAGATACTGAGAAACGGGACAACAAAGAACACTGCGGTAATTACTGCGCACCACACTACGTAAACAGCGTAACTTTTCGTTAGGAATTGCCCTCGGTCTGAAGAGGACTTCAGCATAGAAGCTGCGATCAAATGCACGGGTCCCACTAATAGAATCTGGAATACCAGTGCAATGATGATGAAGGTCATGAGCCAAGTATACCTCTCGCTGACAGACTGGGATTCGAACCCTACTTCCCCGCCTTATCCAGCAGTTTCTGGACAGCAGCAGTCACTATGGGCAGCATATCGTCATAGAAGTTGAGCGCCCGGATGTCTGGGAGCCTGAACCAGCGGGCATCATCGAGTCCCCCACTCTGCTTGAGGTTGAGCTTCGCGAACTCAGCCTTTACGAGGAAGAAATAGACGTGCTTACGAATCTTCCCTTTCTCCGGGTGCGAGGCGATGTACTCATTTTCTCCCACCATGTCTTCCACCACTCCCTCAAGACCAAGCTCTTCCTTCACCACACGAGCAACACCTTCCTCTGGAGTTGCGTCGCTCTCAATATGTCCCTTAGAAAGGGTCCAACGTCCGAAGACATCGTGCACGAGCGCAACGTAGTACTGCGTCTCGTGCACTGCATACACAATGGCACCACCAAGCTTTTCCATTGGAAGCGTACTCACGTCCACACGCTCCTTCTTCTTGCTGCTGTCTTCCTTCCCCGGCTCTCCCATTTCCTTGTAGACAGCGCCTAAGACACCGTTGATGAAGCGCCCGGAAGAATCTCCTCCGAAGATTTTTGCTAGTTCAATCGCTTCGTTAATCGCAACCTTGGGCGGCACCTGCGCACGGTCGGCAAAGAGAAGCTCGTAGAGACCGAGCCGTAGTATGTTGCGGTCTATCGCTGCAATGCGGTCGATAGGCCAATCCGGCGCTGCTTTCTGTATGACAAGGTCGAGGTCATCGCGCTTGGCGAGTACACCCTTAAGGAGAGATTCCATAAACTGGCTTTCCGTATCGTCCCCGCCGAACTCGCGAGTGTTGCGATCGAGGATGTCGGTAACATCAGCATCGGCAACGCTTGCCGTATCCCACTCAAAGAGGGTCTGGAGGACGAGCGAACGCGCGAGATGCCGATTAGCCATATATGGAAAGAACTGTTCTCAGAATAGCATGGACCAAAAAAGAAAAG
>JAGOSU010000055.1 GCA_018062165.1 Minisyncoccota bacterium | reverse complement strand
TGTCCTGAAGCAACGAGAGAAGGTTCGTCATGCGCTACGGCTGCTCGGGAGCAAGCCCTGGCAGCGGCGCAAAAGGATCGGTGCGTCCTGCCGTCTCTGGAAGAATCACCGTGCGGATATCGCGCAGAGTGGCGAAGCGGGGATCAGAAAAGACATCGGTATCAAAGGTGATAGCACCAATCTCAGCAGTGAGGGCCAGGAAGGCGCTCTCAGTCTCATTCCCACCATCAGTCTCGGAAATAGCAGGTGCATTCTCCCCTTTCGCAAGCAACATGTACGCAGCAGCACCCAAGACGATAAGTCCGAGAACAATGAGGAGTACGTTAGTGCGTGAGTTCATAGAAGTATTACTGGAGCCAATAGATACGGAAGACCATGCTGTAGGTGTAGACCCCCGTTGCAGAATCGCGGACTTCAAGCCCGATGAGGTCCAAGAGGCGTAGTGAATGCTCAGCACCATCAAGGAAGGCACGGAAGGCACCGTAGGTTCCCGTCGCCGACACTGAGAGCGTGAGCGATTCCGCTGGCTTCTCGCTCACCAAGGGAAGGCGGTTGCCGGTCAATTCGGATTCCTGGTTCAGGTCCGGAGCGGCAACGTCAAAGTTCGAGAGCTTAAGACCGCTTCGCGACGCAAGTGCATCGAGGTCGAGGATAAGCTGCACGTTATCGACGCCATCAGGAAGGAAGGCCTGGAGACGCTCAAGTTGTTCCTCAGGAAGTGCACTCTTCTCAGACAGCAGTTCGCCTTCTTTCTCAGCAAACGCACGAGCAGCAGCAAGCGCAGTGTCATAACTCTTGACCTGCGCGCGTGCGGCAGCAACGTCGCCCGTGTACGTCGGGTGGATGTAGCCTACGAAAAGGCCGAGTGCAATGAGGATGCCAACAATTGGAAGGAAGCGGGTCATAGACGTGGGGTGGTAGTAGCCGTCGTCGTTGCCGTAGGGGCTGTAGTCGTCGCAGTCGACGTTGCCACCGGTGGCACAAACCGCTGCTGTGTTGGCAAGTCAGCAGGATCCATCATGGTAACCAGGCTTGGTGAAAGGTCCGCAGTGAGCGTGAACGAGACGGAGTTGTTTGGGTTTACTTTAATGCCAGAGAAGATAGCGCTCTTGATGCGTGTGTCAGCACCAAAGGCGTTTGATTGCGCGGCAAGTGCGTTGAAGCTGCGAGCGACACCGGACATCTCAACGGTAGGCGTACCATCATCCTCAAGCATGAAGCCCATTGAGCTGAAGCGGACACTCGCGAGCGTCGTGGATTCAAGCACCGTGAGGAACTGCGAAAGTGCGACGTGCTGATCAAGCAATTCCTGGCTTGCCGTAAAGCGGTTGCGGACACGGATAAATTCTTCAACGGTGGAGAAGTTGATACGCTCCTCTGCTGCCTTGAGATCAGCCTCCTTGCTTGCAATCACTCCCTTCAGATACTGCTGATACCCGAACACCGCAACGGAACCAAGGACTGCTGCACCAAGGAGAAAGAAGGAGATGACCATGAACAAGTTCGCACCGCTTGATTTCGGGCGGTTGGGAACCGTGCGCAGTACCGGCTGCTTAGGTACGAAGGAAGTCGGTATGGTCGGAGAAAGAGCCATGCAAGCAGTATACCAGTCCTATGGGACTCCTACGTATCCCTTACGCACACGTGTGGAAACAGCTAGTCGAGGTTTTCAAGCTTGCGGAGCGCAAGACCCACCGCAACAGCGAACTCTGGTCCTATGTCCTGAAGCACCGGGCGCATGAATGCGGGAGCGGCAGTCTTCGCGAACGGATCGGCGATGCGTACGTCAACTGAGAAGAAAGAAGTAGCGTAGGCAGCGAGTTCCTTGGTCACTGCTCCCCCACCGGTAAGCACCAGTCCTGAAACGGCCTTGTTGTGAGCGGTCTCGTACTGCACCATCACGCGTTTTGCTTCTTCAAAGATTCTCGAGAAGATGGTTTCTACCGTCTTGCGGTCGTAGCCGGCTCCTGCAGCAAAGCCGAATTCTTTCTTCTGTGCCTCAGCGGCGGCAATCGCAAGGTTGTGTGCCGTCGCGATGGAGCGTGTGATGTCCTGCCCGCCTGCACGAATGTTGTGCGAAAGCGCGACTACACCGCGCTCAACGACGTACACCTTGGCGGCAGACGCACCAATATCAAGCACCAAGACTGGCTTCACCGGCTCATCAACAACGGAACGAATGGTACTAAAAATTTCAATCTCATAGAAGGTTGCCTGGAGCTTCGCTGCAGTAATCACACTCTGCAACAGCGTAAGTTCATCGTTATGCACTGCGACAAGCAACACCTTCACCTTATTAGGAAGCTCGTTCCCTTCCGGCAAGGTCTCAGGCACGACAAACCAATCGAGCTGCACTTCTGACACCGGTACCGGAATGTATTTGCGCGCCTCAAGCGAGATAATCGTCTTCTGTTCTTCTGGATTATCCCGACGAGGAAGTTCCACCAAGGTGAGGAGCGACCGCGAGAATGGAATGGAGATACCTGCGTCGGTGGTGGTGATGCCTACCTCGCGAATGAGGTCGGTGAGCGCTTCAGCAAGCTTCTCAGCAGGAAGATTGGTTGCGGTACCGATTTCGCTCCCAGCATACGGACCAAGCGCGAGTTCACCGTAGTTTTCTAGAACCGCAGTTCCGCCCTCTCGTCGCAACTGCACTACCTTGAGTGAGGAGGAGCCCATGTCAATGCCAATGACGCTCTTCGTCTTCTTTTGTGGTACGAACATGTCGAAGATGCCCATGCGCAAAGTGTATCATGACGCTATGCGCGGCCTCCTTGACCTCGTGTTCCCTCCAAGAGAAACCGAGCTACTGGTGCGGTCGATACGCCCGGAAGCACTCGCGTCTCTGGTTAATCCGGTAACAAACGAAGCGGGAGTCGCTGCACTTCTCCCCTATCGTGAGCCGTTAGTTCACGCACTCATCATTGAAACCAAGTATCACGGGAACACCGCTGCCTCCAGCCTTTTAGCTTCCGTACTGTCTGACTACCTGCTCGAGCGCATGAGCGAAGAGACGGAACTTGAGCGAAGAAACATAGCACTTATTCCGCTTCCCCTTTCCGGTAAGCGCAAACGAGAGCGCGGATACAACCAAGTCGAGCAGGTACTCCGGGAAGCCGCCACGCAACTCGGCGCCCACATGGAAACCAAACTTCTCACACGTACCCGCCACACCACTCCCCAGACCAGGCTCTCGAAAGAAGAACGCAGAACTAATGTCACCGACGCCTTCCGTACTACCACCCCAGACCCTGCATACCTTTATATAGTAGTGGACGATGTGCTCACGACAGGAGCGACTCTCGCAGAAGCGGTGCACACACTCACCAAGGCGGGCGCAGACCGGGTGATTGCCGTCGCATTGGCGCATTAGGCGCTAGGTGGTACTTTGGAAGCTCCGGAGACGTGGCTGAGTGGTCGAAAGCGCCTCACTGCTAACGAGGTAGGGTGTAAAAGCTCTCCAGGGTTCGAATCCCTGCGTCTCCGCCAACACGAGAAACTCATCCACAGTCGCGCAAACTCTTAGTTCCTGTTATAGAGGGACTATGCCGCGACTATTGAAAACTATCTTCTACGCCCTCGTCACCCTCTTTGCGGTGGTGGGGCT
>JAGOSU010000054.1 GCA_018062165.1 Minisyncoccota bacterium | reverse complement strand
TTGCCGCTTTCTTTCGCATGCGACTGCCAGTAGTCGAGCCGCTGCGCAATTTCCTCGCGAATCACCGCAGCAGTTGAAAGCATAGCCGCCACATACTCCTCCCCTTCACTTCCCGAGACGATGCCTTTCTCTGCCTTAATCTTACGCGCTTCTTCTTCGGAGACGCCAAAGTGTTTTTCGATTGCGAGTGTGAGCGCATGCCCGCCAATATCAAGCGTCGTGGCAAGGCGTGGGATGCGAGCGGTGACGATGAGGAGCTTCGTAGTGGTCTTACCGATATCAATGATGAGAACGGTCTCCGTATCTCCGTGTGGGAGCAGGGCGCGCGGAAGTGCGAAGTTCTCGCTCTCCACACCGCGAGCGGTGATGCCCGCCTCTTCAAGAGCAGAAATAGATTCCTCGATGACCCGACGCGCGTAGCCGATACCCGCAACGCGAGAGGTTCCTTTTTCTTGCTTTAGGGGAACGAAATCAAACATCACCTCTGCTGGAGGGATTGGTACATACTCGTCGATATGCGCTTCTATGGATGTTTTCCGGGCTGCGTCAGTATCGCCCTCGGCAGTTGCCTCAAAGAGGTAGCCGCGCGATTCCGGGAGCGCGATGTTAGCGAAGCGGATGTTGTGCTTTTTCGCGAGGGCCTTGAGGCCCGCGATAACCGCTGCACGATCGGCGATTTCTCCGTTAGCAACCGCCCCGAGCGCAAGCGATTCTTCTCCAAAGCCAGAGAGTTCAAGACCATCGGCGTGCTCCGTAAGAAACGCAATCTTAATACCGCTCGTAGAGATGTCGACACCTGCGGTTGGAAGCGCGAGGTAGCCGGGAGGTGCGAGCTCCACACGCGCAAATCGAGCGAGCGATCCTTTCATCCCTATGAGTATAGCAAAGGGATTAGTGCGCTCCGGTTCCTGGCGGCACTTGTTTGTGCGGAGTAAGAAACGCGAACGAATCTCCTTCACCTACTGCAAAGAGCATGCCGTTGCTTTCAAGTCCTTTAATAGTTCTCGGCTCGAGGTTGGTGACAAAGGAGAGTTGCTTGCCCACGAGTTCGCTTGGGTCTGTAACGTAGAGGTTGATGCCAGACACTATCTGACGCGGCGTTTCTTCCCCGAGGTCCACCATGAGCCGCAACAACTTGTCAGTCTCAGGTACGCGCTCAGCAGAAAGCACGGTGCCTACCTTTATCTCTGCTTTCTTAAGGTCTTCAAGCGTTATCATGGGCTTCAATATAGTGGGTAAGGATAAGCGCTGCAGCTGAGGCGTCAACGGTGCCTCCCGAAACGCGGGAGCCGTCGGGCATGCGGCGGGCTTCCTCGGTGGTGAGTACCTCGGGCATGAAGTAGAGCGGGAGGTCAGCTTTCTTTGCGAGCGCTTCAGCAAACGCACGGGCAGGTTTTGCGACCGCGTTCTCCTCTCCCTGGTAGTTCATGGACTCTCCGACGACGATAGCGCCCACCCTCTCCTTCTGTATAAGGGCGAGGGTGTTCTCCATGAGCTTGCCGTCGTTAGGTGCCACCGAGTGCGGGAACCCCATACGACCCGCGTCGTCGGTGAGCGCGAGGCCAACTTTACGCATACCGAAATCAATTCCCAGGTACTTCATGTACTGATGGTATACGATACTTCTATGTATAGTCCATTCGGCGCGGAGATGTTTCCCATAATAGGTGCGTTCGCAGGGCTCTTCATTATCGTCATGCTCTGGACCTTGGTCTGGAAAGGCATTGCGCTGTGGCGTGCTGCAAAGAACGGCCAAGTCCTCTGGTTTGTCGCGTTTCTCCTCATTCACACCGCAGGCGTCCTTGAGATTGTGTACCTCATCTGGTTCCGTAAGGATCGGGCTACTGTTCCCTTCCGCTCACTTTTCGTGTACAAAGCCTCTACGGCGCCTGAGTCTTCAGCGCTGTAGATTGGAGGAGTGGCAGAGTGGTCTATCGCACTTGTCTTGAAAACAAGAGTACCGCAAGGTACCGTGAGTTCGAATCTCACCTCCTCCGCAGAAACAAATGCCCAAACTACTGTTCATCCAAGGCATCCATAACTTTGCACTGACCGAACGTTTTATCGACGACGTCTCCCAGGGAACGGGGCTCGAGGTGGTGACGTTTCAAACGGATTACGGTCTAGTGGAAACCGAGAAGCAGCGAGAGCTTATCGCCACCAT
Organism: Minisyncoccota bacterium; assembly: GCA_018062165.1. Classification (GTDB taxonomy): domain Bacteria; phylum Patescibacteriota; class Minisyncoccia; order Phycocordibacterales; family Phycocordibacteraceae; genus C7867-001. The sequence goes on along the minus strand of JAGOSU010000054.1, from coordinate 1,452 downwards.
TGAGGCCCACCTTACGGGAAGCGACGATCGGTTTATCATCCTCGCCCATTCCTTCGGCGGAATCCTCGCGTACTGCCTGAGTGATGCGGCGTATGCAAACGTCGACAAAATCATTACCTTTGCCACGCCACACCAGGTGCCCTTTAGGTGGTTTACAAACATTCTTAAGAAGCTTCCCTACCGACCTATAGTGCCTGTAGAGGTTCAAACGTCCTGTGGGTTCTTCTTTGATACGACCGTGCCATTTCTCTTCACGAAACACCAGCACGGTACTACTCATCGGAACTTCGTCGGGACGCACACGTCAGTTCCAGACAGGAAAACGTTCTTCGCCCGCCTCGTTCTCGATACCTAGCGCGCCGCTATTCCCCTCCCTCATCAAGATGAAGACGTTGTGGTACCATAGGTCATGATTGTCGTTCTCAACTACGGGAGCCAATTCGCCCACCTTATAGCCAGGCGCGTACGCGACCTCGGCGTCCGTGCCGAAATCCTCCCTGGAGACGCCTCCATCGCTGAAATTAAGAAGCTCGCTCCCTCCGGCATCATCCTCTCCGGTGGTCCTAAGTCTGTGCTTGAGAAAGGTGCCCCTCTTCCAGATAAGGGGGTGTTCACCCTCGGGATACCGGTACTCGGTATCTGCTACGGCCACCAGGCCATGGCGCATATGCTCGGCGGTAAGGTCACTCTCGGAAAAGAACGCGAGTTCGGGAAGGAGACCATCAAGGTCTCGTCAAAGAAGGGAGTACTCAAGGGACTCGCTGCAAGCGAGGTCGTATGGTTCTCGCACGGAGACCAGGCCACCAAACTTCCGAAAGGATTCCAGCCAACCGCTTCCACTCCCACCTGCCGCTACGCAGGGTTTATTGATGAGAAGCGTCACTTCTACGGTATCCAGTTCCATCCGGAGGTAACGCACACAAAGAAAGGAAAGAAGATTCTTGAGAACTTCGTCTTTGATATCGTACGCGCAAAGAAAGATTGGAAGATTTCCAAAGTCGGAGAAAAGATTATCGAGGATGTGAAAACGGAAGTGGGTAAAGACCACGTGTTGGTCGGCATCTCAGGCGGCGTTGATTCTTTGGTTGCCGCCACCCTCATCCACCGCGCCATCGGCAATCAGCTCCACGCCGTGTTTGTCGATACCGGAATGTTGCGCAAGGGAGAAGTCGAACAGGTATCAACGTATCTTAGGAAGCACGGGTTCAAGGGGCTTCATGTGGTGGATGCCTCACGCACCTTCCTCACTCGCCTTAAGGGGGTAACCGATCCTGAACAGAAGCGTCGCATCATCGGGCACACCTTCGTTGAGGTGTTCGAGAAAGCAATTGAGGAGGAGCTCTCTGACTTCCCTATTAAGTATCTAGCGCAGGGCACCATTTACCCCGACCGCATCGAAAGCGCAGCAACAGGCAAGCAGGCGTCAAAGATTAAGAGCCACCACAACCTCAC
>JAGOSU010000017.1 GCA_018062165.1 Minisyncoccota bacterium | reverse complement strand
GGACGCATTGGCGTATTTGATTCTGGTTTCGGGGGTCTTTCCATACTCAAGGAAATAGTGAAGGAGCTACCTGAGTACGACTATGTCTATCTTGGTGACACCGCCCGAGCGCCCTATGGAACGCGCTCATCGGAGGTGGTGCATAAGTTTACGGTGCAGGCGATTGATTTTCTTTTTGCGCATGGCTGCGAACTTGTCGTCATTGCCTGCAATACGGCTTCTGCGGAAGCGGTAAGCAAAATCCAGCAGGACTACCTTACGCACTGGTATAAGAACCGTCGTGTGCTTGGCGTTGTCGTTCCTGCAGTTGAGGAGGCAATTGCACAGACGAAGACGAAGCGGATTGGCGTGCTCGCAACGTCTGGTACGGTGCGTTCCGGTAAATTCACCAAGGAACTCAAGAAACTCGACAAGCGTGTTCGGGTATTCGAGCAATCCGCTCCGCTTCTTGTACCTCTCATTGAAGAGGGCGCACACCGCTCAAAGGCTGCAGGCTTGTTGCTCAAAGAGTATTTGGTACCGCTTAAGAAAGCGCATGTCGATACACTCATTCTCGGCTGCACGCACTACGGCCATATGGAAGCAGCAATACGCCGAGGTATGGGGAAGAGCGTGAATGTCATATCAGAAGGGAAGGTGGTGGCGAAAAAGCTTGCCGAATATCTGTCTCGTCATCCAGAAATTGATAAGCGGCTCGCACGGACTAAGAAAATGGCTTTCTATACCACCGACCTCACAGACCGCTTCCGCACCATGGGAAGCATGTTCTTCGGGACGTCCGTGAAGCCCGTAAAGGCAGCACTCGAGTAATATAGAGGTATGAAGAAAATCTACATGGTGGGCATTGGGGGCATAGGAATGAGCGCACTCGCGCAGCTTCTTGCTGACCAAGGGAACCATGTTTCAGGCTCTGACCGAGAAGCGAGCCCCACGACAGAGCTCCTCGCAGCTAAGGATATTCAGGTCACCATCGGGCAGAAGGCAGAGAATGTGCCAGCTGACACCGAACTCCTTATATATACGGAGGCTGCGTGGGACGATAACCCAGAGCGCATCCGCGCTAAGGAACTCGGAATCCTAGAGCGTTCCTATTTCGAAGCTCTAGGAGACGTTTCGGAAGGGAAGCGCACCATTGCGGTTGCCGGGACGCACGGGAAGACCACCACTACCAGCATGCTTGCGAAGGTGCTGCGTGACGCGGGGGCTGCTCCGTCTGCGGTCGTTGGCTCCATCGTGAAAGACTTCGGTTCCAACTATTTGGCAGGTACGTCCGACTGGCTTGTGGTGGAAGCGTGCGAATACAAGCGCGACTTCCTCACGCTTTCGCCCGAAATACTCGTGGTCACTAACATTGAGTTTGACCACACTGACTACTATAAGGACCTCGCTGATGTGCAGAGCGCCTTTCGTACGCTCATGGAGAAATCGAAGGTCGTCGTCACCGACGCGACGCACCCGAACATTGCCCCGCTCCTTGCTGGACTTTCGGCCACCGTTATCGATTACACGAAAGAAGCCTACTACGAGACAAAACTTCCTGGCGAATTCAACCTCATGAATGCACGGGCTGCTGTGGCGGCAGCGAAAGTGGCGATGCCAGAGATACAGGAAACAGTGGTGCACGAGAGCCTTGCTTCCTTTGAGGGCACATGGCGCCGCTTTGAATTCAAAGGAACCACGAAAAAGGGCGCTGAGGTGTATGACGACTATGCGCACCACCCAACGGCTGTCCGCAAGACACTCGCTGAACTCAGGAAGCGCGCGAAGGGTCGCATCTATGTTGCGTTTCATCCTCACCTCTTTAGTCGTACCAAGGATCTCCTGACTGATTTTTCAACTGCGTTTACTGACGCTGATCGTGTCATCATTGCGCCAATTTATGCGGCGCGTGAAGTGGGCGATGGCAGCATCACGAGCGTCTTGCTTGCCGAGCGAATAGAAAAGAACGGTACGGACGCCAAAGCGGGGGACTTTCTAGAGATACGCCGCTACCTCGAGACGGAACCTACAAAGGGGGATATCATCATGACTATGGGAGCCGGAGACATCTATAAGGTAGCGGACCAGTTGGTCGCCTGATATGGGAACCCTTTCTGTCGTTGCTACCCCGATTGGGAACTTGGGGGACATCACGCTTCGAGCCATTGAGACGCTTAAGCAAGCGGATGTTATTGCCTGCGAAGACACGCGCGTGTCCGCGAAGTTACTTGCCCGTTACGACATCAAGAAGCCACTCCTTATTTTTCATGCGCAGAGTGGACGCTCCGCAAGTGAGCGTATCCTCGCACAACTGGCAGAAGGGAAGCGGGTTGCGCTGGTAACTGACGCTGGCACACCAGGGATTTCAGATCCCGGAAATGAGTTAGTCGCCGAAGTGCGTCGTCGCTTGCCGGATGTCCGCATTGAAGCAGTTCCTGGTCCTGCTGCCGTCACCGCCGCGCTCTCAATTGCAGGGGTGAAGAGCCATGAATTCGTTTTCCTCGGCTTTCTCCCACACAAGAAAGGTCGCCGTACGCTCTTTCAGGAGATAGCGGAGACTGAGCGCGCGGTGGTCTTTTACGAATCTCCGCACCGCATCGAGAAAGCGCTGACTTCGCTTGCTGAGGTGCTGCCGGAAGACCGTACGGTAACGGTAGCTCGCGAGCTCACGAAGATATACGAGTCGTTGATTCAGGGCACCGCTCGCGAAGTCTCAGAACATTTCAAGGCACATACAGGGGAACAGAGAGGCGAGTTTGTGGTCATTGTGTCGCCCTGATAGACTGGACAGATGTCACGCGCAGGCACCCTCATCCTTCTTGGCATTCTGATCGCGCTTACGCCGTTTATAGGCCTTCCGCTCTCCCTTCTCGCGTGGGTACTTCCGATACTGGGCCTCCTAGTGCTTCTCACCGGCGTGGCGCTCCGCCGCCGCATGCAGGCCGAGGAACGTTCCGCAGAGCCACCAGCTGCAGCTCCCGCTTCTTTCGATATCCATGAGCCGCCGCAGGCTTAGTAAGAGCACGCTCGCGGTCCTCGCGCTCGCCATCATTCTCCCCGGAACCGCGCTCGCGCTTCCGTACGCTGTAAGCACGGTGTATGAGCGTGGCAGTGACTACACTGAGGTTGCAAAGAAGGAGGACAAGAAGAAGGAGCCCGCAAAGCTCGACACCGTAGCCTATGACAAGAAGATGCGTTTCCTTGCGCACGACGTGGCCACCACGACGTCAACCACCACACCACCTTCGCTCTGGCCAGTGAAAGCTGCCTATCCGCTTCCAGGCGCTCTCTTTCCGTTCAAGCGCGTTGTTGCCTACTACGGCAACTTCTATTCAAAGGGCATGGGCATTCTTGGAGAGTTCGACAAGGAAACGGTACTTGCGCGTCTCAAACAGGAAAAGGCGGCATGGGAAGCTGCGGACCCAACCACACCGGTGGTGATGGGTATCGACTACATCGCCGTCACCGCGCAGGGAAGTGCGCAAGCTGACGGCACCTACAAGCTCCGTATGCCGGATGAACACATTCAGCGTGCTATCGATATGGCCAACGAGATTGACGGCATCGTCATTCTTGAGATTCAAATAGGTCTTTCGACGTTTGAGAAGGAGATACCGCTTCTTGAGAAATACCTTTCGCTTCCGAACGTGCATTTGGCTATTGATCCGGAATTCTCAATGAAAAGTGGGGACGCACCGGGGGATGTGATTGGCACGGTCTCCTCCGCCGATATCAATTACGCAGCGACCTATCTACAGGGACTGGTACAAGCGCATAATCTCCCACCGAAGATTCTAGTCATCCACCGCTTTACCCAGAACATGGTGACCGGGTACCGTAACATCACCCCGCTACCTGAGGTGCAGATGGTCATGGTCATGGATGGCTGGGGATTCGGGGCAAAGAAAATCAACACGTATAACACGGTCATCTACCCTGAACCGGTGCAGTTCACGGGCTTTAAGATTTTCTATAAGAACGACATGAAGCCACCATCAACCAGGCTTCTCACCCCAAGGGAAGTGCTCGACCTGACACCATCGCCTTCGTTCATTCAGTATCAGTAGCGATATGAGACACAGAGCCGAACATCCACAAACAGCAGAGAGTCGAGAAAAGCCACCGAGCAATGCGTGGCACGATACAAGGGTAAGTCTCTTGGCTCTGGCATTACTCGTGCCTGCGTCCGCGCTTGCGAAGGAAGTACAGGAACAAAGCCCGCAAGTATCGGTGGAGCGAGTAGACGAAGACCGGTATGCGTTCCTTGCTCGGTTGGATGATGCGGCACGCAATCGAAGCTTGGAAACATCATGGACACACTTCACGTCCCCTGATGGTGAATCGTATTCATTGCACACATCCATTCCTGGGACGGAACGTGAAGGAAGTGTCATGGTGCAGTTGGACGAAGCAAACATGCGAGTGCGCGAACGGTACACCATCGTCACCTGCCATACGCATCCTACCTTCGTTGAGGAGATACCATCACCGTATATGGAAGGGCAGTCACGGCCAATTGACGTGCCGTCGACCACCGATATTGAATCTTTTGTGTACCGAATGGATTCGATACTCCTTATGAGTCGTATGGAAATAGGGGCTACTCAAGCGTCCATTACTGAAGCGAGTCAGCGGTATACGGAATGTGTGATGACCGCGACAGGAGGGTACTGGACCTTGCGGCTCGCTGACGTCGATCGGCTCGGGGCCCGCATGAATGCAATCGACGCCTATATGACCGAGAGCTACGAGGAGCTTGCCAGGGTAATAGTTTCAGAGCTTGAGTCGAAGTCTCCCCAGATAACAGCGCTCTTTGCTGTCAGCCCCGAGCAAGCAAAGCACGAGAGTACGGTCATGCGAGCCCTGGTCCTTGCCGCTACGATTGATCCGGAATCACCTGGTGTACATCCTGAAGTTGCACGTTTTGTGAATCGTATTCGGGGCATCAAGCGCCCACTTGATGGCGAGCCAGCATTTGTACGGATGCGTGAACTTGCCCAACCCATTGTCGACTCCGCACGACCCTTCGAAAAAACAGTAGCCGACATGGAGGCCTATCTTGCTTTTGTACGTGAGGAGTTCGGTGTGCAGGTTGAATGGCACCCGCTTCCCCGGGGCAATGCCACTGAATAGACACGGGCGTATATAATAGGCAGATGGACAATCCCGATCGGGTAACGTACTTCGCCGCTACCGATACGCGAGGCAAGCGCATCCCGTTTGGCATCAAGCAGAAGGACCGTGCCCGTCACATGTATGTCATCGGGAAGTCGGGAACAGGGAAGTCGACCATGCTCGAGAACATGGCGATTCAAGATATCCGCAACGGAGAAGGGTTCGCGTACCTTGACCCGCATGGAGGCTCGGCTGAGAAGCTTCTCGACTACATCCCGCAGAACAGGGTTCGAGACGTTGTGTACTTCGCCCCTTACGAGACGGAACACCCACTCTCCCTAAACGTTATCGAGGACGTGCCGTATGAGAAACGACATCTCGTGCTTTCAAGCCTCATGTCCATCTTCCGCAGCATCTGGGCAGATGCGTGGAGTCCTCGGTTTGAGTACGTGCTCACCAACACGCTCTTGGCGCTCCTCGAGCATCCGGAAGCGACGCTGCTTTCGGTCACGCGTCTCTACGCTGACGAAGCGTATCGCAAGGAGATTGCTGAGAACTTGCGTGACCCGTCCGCAAAGAAGTTCTGGGTGGAAGAGTTTCCAACGGCAACTGATGCGCCGTTTAAGGAAGCCGTCTCTGCGCTTGTGGGGAAGATAGACCAGATTGCGCTTGATCCTCTTATGCGCGACATCATCGGGCAGCCACGCTCCTCGTTCAACATGCGCACGCTCATGGATGAGAAGAAGATTCTTCTCATCAGCCTTCCGAAAGGTCTGGTCGGTGAGACCAACATGCAGTTGATTGGCAGTATTCTTGCGACACGCATCTTCCTCGCTGCGATGAGTCGTGCAGACGTGCCCGCAAATCGGATGTCGCAGGTTCCGCATTTCTATTTCTATGTCGATGAGTTCCAGAACTTCGCCAACTCTACCTTCTCAGAAATTCTTTCGGAGTCTCGAAAGTACAAGCTCGACCTCCTTATTTCGCACCAGTACATCGGGCAGATGGATGAAGGAGTGCGTGCGGCAGTCTTTGGTAATGTCGGTACGTTAGTCACGTTCCGTGTAGGGCCTTTTGATGCGGAAGTGCTTGAGCGAGTGTTCGCACCTGAATTCACCAAGGAGCACCTGATGAACCTGGGACGCGCGCAAATCTACCTCTCCCTCATGATTGATAACGTAGGTTCGCGTCCGTTCTCGGCGCTTACCATAGCCGCCATCGAGGCGCCGCCTCGTTCTTGGAAACAGGAGGTACGACGCGCCTCGGAAGAGCAGTTCTGCTCTAAGCATGAGCATAAGCGCTCTCCTGCAGCACTTTCTCCGGATGTGGCTGCAGCGGGAGACCTGAAGTCGCTCGTGGGCGCCATGACTGAGATTGTGAAGCAGGACAAGGCTAAAGAGGTCTCCGAGAAGAAAGCAGAACTCAAAGAGACGCTCGAGAAGGTGCTTGGTGAGGAATTGCCTGACCCAGCTCATACACTTCCGGAGCACACTGCCGCAAAGCCGTTTGAGGTTCCTGAGGAAGAGCTCCGCTCCGTCTTCAAGGAGGATGTATAAATACGCACTTATCACTGCCGCACTTTGCGGATTCTTTCCTGTAGCTGCGGATGCCGCCGTGCGCGTGAATGAGATTGCGTGGATGGGTACGGATGTCGGCGGCGCTACTTGTGAGTGGATTGAGCTCTACAATTCTGACTCTAGCGTTGTTGATCTTTCGAACTGGAGCATCGTCATCACCAATACCGGAAGCGCGACACCCAAGACGCTCGACCTTGGTGAGGATGCGAGCGTGAAGTACACCGGGATAGCCGGCAATGGCTTCTATGTTGTTGCACGCAACTCAGGCGCGTGCCCATCGCTTGCACCAGGACTGACTGCTGATTGGGTCGGGAGTTTTGGAAACGGCATTTCAAACAATGGAGCGAAGATAGAACTCTTTAACGGCACTGAACTTATAGATTCCGTAAGCTCACTTTCAGGGTGGACGGAAGGGAAGAACACTTCCGGAGAAGCTAAACAAACGCCCCAGTATTCCGCAGAGGGTTGGATTACCGCCGTCCCCACACCACGCAGCTTGAATGCCTCTCTCCCGGTCGAGACGATACCTGACGAAGAGGAACCAGATCCATCAGATCCTGTTGTTACGGTAGGAGGGACGACTCCAACAACTCCTGCAGCAAGTCCACTTATAAAGCTCTACTTGGACCCTGGGCCCGACCGCATCGTTTCCGTTGGAGCTGACACTCCGTATACGGCCACCGTCTACGACGGCACGGGGAAATTGCGACCGGACGCAGACGTCTCTTGGAACTTTGGTGACGGAGGAAGAAAGAGTGGTCGGTCGGTCACCTACGCGTACCGAGAAGCGGGGGAGTATCACATGACCGTGCGCGCTAAAACCAAGGACCGCTCAACTATCGCCATGCTCATCATTGTTGCGTCGCCCGCAGACATTGCGATAGAGGAGGTCTCTGATCGTGGGATTGTGCTTTCCAATGGAAGCGACCGCATGCTCGACCTCTCGTCGTGGCGGCTCAAGGCAGGCAAGAAGAAATTTGTCCTTCCTGAAGACACGGTTATTCCGCCTGGCACGTCGGTGCTATTGCCCACGCTTGTTACTGAACTGCCTACCTCGACAGCGCCGTCCCTTCTTTTCCCTAACGGCAGCCTTGCGGTTGCGTACGAGGTGCAACCTGAGGTCGCTGGGGCGAGTATAGAAAAGGTACAGGAGGTCGTGCCTGTCCCGATAGCCTCGGTAACTGTTCCCTCGTATGTTGGAGACTCATACGCCCCCACCGTAGCAACACAGCTTGCAGCGGTGGGGGCGGCGTTGCCACAGACCGGGAACGTATTCCTCAAGGGCGAATACACCCCCTCGCTCTGGGGCATAGGGACGCTTGTCGAGGGTATCCTTGCTTCCGTTGCCTCATTCATCGTACGCTGAACCTATGTCTCTCATCCTCGTAACCGGCGGAGCGGGCTTTATCGGCTCGCACCTTTGCGAACGCCTCAAGGGCGCCGGGCATAGGGTGATTTCGCTCGACAACTACTTCACGGGCTCTCGGGACAATCATGTCTCGGGTGTCGAGTATAGAGAAGGGCACACCAAGGACATTGAGCGCCTTGTTCCAGAGTCTCCTGATCTGGTCTTTCATCTTGGGGAGTATTCCCGTACCGAGAAGTCCTTCGAGGACGTCGAGACCGTGTGGGACCTCAACACGGCGGGCACGTTTGCAGTCCTTGAGTTTGTACGCAGGCGAGGCGCAAAGATTGTGTACGCAGGCTCTTCAACCAAGTTCTCCGACGGCGGACTTGGGCGCGACCAGAGTCCGTATGCATGGAGCAAGGCCACCAACACTGAGCTGGTGAAGAATTATGGCGATTGGTTCGGCATCCCGTACGCCATCACGTATTTCTATAATGTGTATGGTCCTCGCGAGCGCGCCGGGGCGTTTGGTACCGTCATTGAAATCTTCCGACAGAGCTACCTCACAGGCCGTCCGCTTGGCGTGGTTGCTCCAGGAACCCAGGTACGCAACTTCACGCATGTCGACGATATTGTCGACGGCCTTATTCTCGTCGGAGAGAAGGGGACAGGGGATGAGTTCGGGCTCGGTAACGATGCGTCTTACAGCATTAAGGAAGTCGCAGAGATGTTCGGAACTGAAGTGCTTATGCTCCCGGAACGTCCTGGAAATCGTCAGACGTCAGAAGTAGATACGGTACGTGCTCGTGCGCTCGGGTGGGAAGCAAAGCGCAGTCTTGCCGACTATATACAGGCGTTCACGTCTTCGACACGCCCTACAGAAGTGAAAGGGAACCGAGTGCTCGTGTTCTCGACCACCTACGCACCAATTGAGGGCCCAGCGGAGTCAGCGCTTCGTGAGCTTATGGCCTCCATGCCCAACCTCTCCTTCGACGTCATTACTACCCGTTACCTGAAGGAAACGCAGGCCAAGGAAGCTATTGCCCCGAACGTCACTGTCTATCGTGCAGGCACTGGTACGCCGTTTGATAAGTTCCTTCTTCCGTTCCTTTCAGGGGCCTATGTTCGAAAGCTCAAGAAAGAGCATGACTATCTCTTTGCGTGGTCGGTGATGGCAAGCTATGGAGCAGCTGCTGCCCTTATGCATCGTGGGAAGACACCACTTCTCGTGACGCTCGCAGATCAAAAACTTACCTGGTACACAAAGCTCTTCCTTGGTCTTGTCATGCGGGGAGCTGACCAGGTGCATGCGTCAACTGCTCTCCAGGGTAAGCATGTCTCCTCGCTTGAGAAGCGTATGAAAGGCAACCGCTCGATTGGAACAGGGGATACGTTTGCCAACGCGATTCGCTTCGCCTACAACACCATCCTTCTCAAAACGAAATGAAACGCGTTCTTATCTTTTCGCTTAACTACTATCCTCGGTTCATCGGGGGAGCGGAGGTCGCCATCAAAGAAATCACCGACCGCATAGAAGACATTGAGTTCCATATGGTGACGCTTCGATTTGACTCAAGTCTTCCTGAGGTCGAGAAGGTGGGGAACGTACTGGTGCACCGCATAGGGTTTGTTACGAAGAACCCGAGCATCAGTGACCTGAGACGTTTCCCGCTTCACCTCAACAAGCACTACTTCCAAATTGCAGCAGCGCTCAAAGCGATGTCGCTCAACAGGATATATCGTTACGACGGCACCTGGGCAATGATGGCGCATTCCTGCGGCATTCCAGCGGGCATCTTTAAGTTCTTCAATCCAAAGGTTCCGTATCTTCTTACTCTTCAGGAAGGGGACCCGCCCGAAGCAATTGAGCGCATGATGCGGCCGGTCTTTCCTTTGTTCCGCAATGCGTTTAAAAGTGCCGACTATCTTCAGGCGATATCCAACTTTCTTCTTGCGTGGGGCATGCGCATGGGATTTGAGGGGAAGGGGACGGTCATACCAAACGCAGTCGATACTGCGCACTTTGGAGCGAAGCCTTCTGAAGACGCGGTGATGCGAGAGAAGGCGCGCATTGGAAAGAAGCCGGGGGATGTGTTTCTTGTCACGACCTCGCGCCTCGTACCGAAGAACGCCGTTGATACCGTCATTGAGGCACTGCCATCTCTTCCTGAGAACGTACAGTTTGCTGTGTATGGCATCGGGCCAGACGAGGATGCGTTGAAAGTGCTCGCCAATCGCCTCAAGGTGGCCTCTCGCGTTCATTTCATGGGACAGATAAGCCACGCTGACATGCCTTCTACGCTCGCGGCTTGCGACATTTTTATACGCCCTTCGCGCTCCGAGGGAATGGGCAACTCCTTTGTAGAGGCGATGGCCGCAGGGCTTCCGGTCATCGCCACACAGGAAGGAGGCATCGCTGACTTCCTCTTTGACGCAAAGCGCAATCCGGAGAAGGAGACGACTGGGTGGGCGGTGGATGCTGATGCTCCCCAGCAGGTGGCAGCAGCGGTCACGGAGATTCTCAGCAATCCCGAACAGGTGGCGAAGGTGACTGCGACAGCACGAAGGATGGCAGTAGAGAAATACGACTGGTCGCTCATTGCTCGCAACATGCAGGACCTCTTTCGCCGCATGCTCGCGATACACTAGAGCTATGAAGCTCGTCATTGCTACGCCGCTCTATCCTCCCGAGCCAGGTGGTCCCGCTACCTACAGCAAACTTCTTGAAGAAGAACTCCCCAAGAACGGTGTTGATGTTGCGGTAGTGAAGTTTTCTTTGGTTCGGCATCTCCCAAAGCTCATCCGTCACCTTGCGTACTATCGACGAGTGCTAGCTGCAGCAAAGGACGCTGATGCAATTCTTGCACTCGATCCGGTTTCCGTTGGTGTTCCTGCAATGCATGCCGCACGACGTGCAAAGAAACCCTTCTATATAAAAGTGGTCGGGGACTATGCATGGGAACAAGGACGACAGCGCGCCGGCGTCACCGTCACTCTTGATGAGTTTGTTCGCACACGACAACCTTCTTCTTTCGTGCGCTTCTTGCAGCGACAGCAAACGAAGGTAGCGAGTGCTGCTACTCGCGTTATTGTGCCGAGTGAATACTTAAAAAAGGTTGTAGTGGCATGGGGGATTCCGGAAGAAAAGATTTCAGTTATTTATAACGCGGTATCGATTGAAGATATTGGTTCGGTTCCGGAAGTTGTTGCGGGTCTTGTACATCCAACCGTCGTTACTGTCGGTCGCCTCGTTCCCTGGAAAGGCATACCGGGTCTCATTGATGCAGTTGTTGCAGCTCGTGCTTCCGTGCCAACGCTCTCGCTTGTCATAGTGGGTGACGGCCCGGCACGCGCGGAACTTGAGACCTACGCTAAGGCGAGACTCGTAAACGGCTATACGTTCACTGGGCAACTGTCGCACGAAGATACGCTTGCAGTAATGCAGGCAGCAGACATCTTCGCGCTCAATACTGCATACGAAGGATTCTCACATGTGTTGCTCGAAGCTTCGATGCTTGGAATGCCTATACTCACTACACCTTCTGGTGGAAACGTAGAGCTGCTTGAGAACGAAACGACTGGTCTCCTGGTCCCTGTGGATTCAGTTGAGGCGATGGCCGAGGCTCTGGCACGTCTAGCAGGAGAACCAGAGCTCAGGGAACGGCTTGGTAGAGCCGCTAAATCGCGTGCTGAGACCCTGTTCGGGTCTGGTACCCTTATAGAGAAGTTGACCACGCTTCTCACATGAAAGCTCTGTTTGTCTCAAATGACCGCGCGCTCTTTGCCAAAGAGAGCGATGTGCGTGCCCGCATGCGCGCGTATGCCGCCGCAATTGGAGAACTCCATATAGTTTGCGCAACAGACCGCTTTGTTACGGAAGAAGATGGACCGCTTACGCTTCACGGAGTGTTAGTCCCACGTCTGCTGCGTGCAAATGTGTTAGCCAGGAAGACGCGTGAGCTTATACAGAAGTTTGGTATTGAAATCGTTTCGGCACAGGACCCGTTTGAGCACGGCTGGGCAGCGATGAAGGGCGTCGAGGGCACCAGTGCGAAGCTCCACATCCAGGTACACACCGATTTTCTTTCCCCTTGGTTTTTGCGTAGTGGGAATTGGCGTTCCCCCAAGGTCTCTCCTCCATTTCTAAACCGCGTCCGCCGACACCTGGCCGATCAGGTTCTTCCGAAGGCTGATGGTATCCGGGTAGTCTCAGGCAGAATCAAAGAATCCCTCGTCGAACGCTATGGAAACCGTATCAAGGTTCCCACAGTTATACCCATAGGTGCGGGGACTGAGCTGCCACCCGCAGCCCCACTACCGACCCACAGCTTCAGTTTTGCTCTCATTACGGTTGGAAGGCTCGAGCCGGAGAAGCGCATTGAGGACATCCTCTATGCGCTCGCTCGGGCTGGCTATGAATACCAGACGGTGGGACTTGTGATTGTAGGAGACGGCAGCGAGCGGGGGAGACTCGAACGGATTGTGAAGCGATTAGGGCTTACTGGCCGCGTGCTGTTTGCCGGATGGCAGGAAGGAAAGGCGTGGGGCATGATGCGAAGCGCGCAGGCCTACATTCAGGCAAGTGCGTACGAGGGCTACGGTCGCACATTGATTGAGGCGGCGCTCGCTGGGGTTCCTATTATCACGACGGATGTAGGAATCGTAGGGGACGTGCTCGTGGGCTACGAGGATATACTCTCAGCCCCAGTAGGCGACCCAGCAGCACTTGCCACGCATATTAAAGGACTCGTGAATGACCATCAGGCTCGAAAGACATTTGCGATGAATGCAGAGCGGAAGGCCAAGGAACATCTTGCAGGCATTGGGGACTTGCCTACGAGGATTGCCGAGGACCTTGCTCACACACTGACTTACGGGTAATACTCTAGGTATGACTGAGAACGGCAGAAACTATTTTGGCACCGATGGCGTACGAGGACGCGTTGGTGAGACGCCGCTTACGGCGGACTTTGCGCTCAGGCTCGCCAATGCTGCTGCACGCGTGCTCGCGCCCAAGGGGGGTCGTGTGCTTATTGGGAAGGACACGCGTTTGTCGGGCTATATGTTTGAGTCTGCACTTGAGGCTGGGTTTGTAGCCGCCGGCGTTGATGTCATGCTCATCGGTCCGCTTCCGACTCCAGGCATCGCGTACATGGCAGGGCACTTTGGTTGCGATTTCGGCGTGGTCATTAGTGCCTCCCATAATCGCTACGACGATAACGGGATTAAGTTTTTTGATAAGAACGGAGAGAAACTCTCCGACGAGATGGAGCAGAAGATTGAAGCACTCCTTGCTGAAGACCCAATTACAGTGAAGTCTGAAGACCTTGGGCGTGCTACTCGTGTGGACAAGGACCGCGTGGTGTACCAGAAGTTCTGTGAGTCTACCGTTTCCGGCCTCGACCTTTCCGGCATGAAGCTTGTCGTTGATTGTGGCAACGGTGCAGCGTTCAAGGTAGGCCCTCGCGTCTTCTCAGACCTCGGAGCAGAAGTCATTCCAATTGGAACTGCACCTAACGGCATCAACATCAACGATGGCTGTGGTGCAACGTCCCCGGAACTCATGCAGCTTCTCACTAAGGATGCGAAGGCTGTAGCCGGCATTGCCTTTGATGGCGATGGCGATCGATTGATTATGTCGGACGCTGAGGGCACTCGCGTTGATGGAGACCAGCTCCTTTATATACTTGCGCTTGCTAAGCAGGCAGATGGCACGCTTAAGGGTCCGGTAGTAGGCACC
>JAGOSU010000016.1 GCA_018062165.1 Minisyncoccota bacterium | reverse complement strand
CAGATGCGAAAGCAGAGCATAGTGAACCGATGGTCCGCCTTAGATGCGGCCAGAGATTAACGGATAAAAGTTACCCTGGGGATAACAGGCTAGTTCCGCCCAAGCGTCCATAGCGACGGCGGAGTTCGGCACCTCGATGTCGGCTCACCTTAGCGCGGGGCTGGAGAAGGTCCCAAGCGTATGGCTGTTCGCCATTTAAAAAGGTACGCGAGCTGGGTTCAGACCGTTGAGCACCTAAACGTAAGTTTGGTTGCTCAATCTGTCTGAATCCCACGAGATATCTGTTATCACAAATCACTTAAAGGTTTTTTCGTCTAAAAGATTTGGCTTGTTCGTTAAGTAAGTGCAGACAAGCTAAGGAACCAACCATATTACGGCGATGCCGCATAGGGATATGCGTGCATACCACTGACTTATATCGGAGAAACCCACTGTGTTGTGGGCGACTGCGAGGGAAGGCGAAAGCCGCCCGTAGAGACTGAACGTCAGTTACGAAGAACTCGTAAAGTAACAGTCCGATCCCTCGAGCAATTGAGGTATATAAAAAACGAAATGCGTGAGACAGGTTGGTCTCCTATCTACTACAGGCGTTGATTCTTGCGGAGGGTCGTCCCTAGTACGAGAGGACCGGGATGAACTGACCTCTGGTCTGCCTGCTGTTCCACCAGGAGCATCGCAGGGTAGCTATGTCGGGTTTAGATAACTGCTGAAAGCATATAAGCGGGAAACTAGCTCCAAGATTAGGAATCGTATGAGACACCTTAAAGATTATGAGGTTGATAGGCTCTAGATGTACGGTCAGTAATGACTTCAGTCGAGGAGTACTAATATGTCCAGTTTTCTGTGCGGAATTCTGTGCGTCACTAACGTGTGAAGTGATTATTATTGCCCCTTTTGCATATTCGAATCTGTCATGCACGCCGAAACGCGCGCATGACGCTGGTGATTCATCGGAAGGGCCATACCCGTTCCCATTCCGAACACGGCAGTCAAGCCTTCTTGAGCCAATGGTACTCCGAAAGGGGGAGAGTAGGTTGTCGCCAGCGTCATGCGCGTGTTTTTGTTTACACGCCCCAGAAATGGGGCGTTTTTGTATCTGGTACCATAGTACCTATGGCTGAACACGAACCCGACTCTGATCGATTGCCCAATCATGACCTGATACCTGAGGACCCGACTAAGACCAAGGTATTTGTGTCGCGCGAAGAAAAGGACATCAATCTTGATGCGGCGCTGGAAACACTGCGCATGGCACGAATGGATTTGTTGGTCGCCAAGACTCCGGAAGCGATTATTGCTGCAGAGAAGAAACTTGCGGATGCGGAAGCGCATTTTACCCGCATGAACAAAGGGGCGGTCGCGAGCAGCGACTACCCGCGCTACATGACCGATAAATAACTGTTGTCGGGTATACTGTCCCTATGTCATGGGCCATGCGGAGAAGGGGAGTAGTTGCGGCGATTGTCGTTGTCTTTCTCGTGCTTGTTGGCATTTGGGGGTATTTCGCTTTCCTTCATGATGAGCCATCGTGCTCTGACCACCGTCAGAACAAGAACGAGGAGGGCATCGATTGCGGCGGCGTTTGTGCACGGCTGTGTGCTCCTTCCCTCGCTCCTCCGAAGGTGAGCTTTGTGCGTCCGGTGACGAGTGGCCCAGGTCGTACCGATGTGATTGCATATATCGAGAACCCAAACCTCTCAGCCGAGGCGATGGGAGCTCACTACATCATTGAGCTCTATGATGGGAACAACACCGTCGTTGCCAAGAAGACTGGTGTCGTGGACCTTCTCCCAAAAAGAAATCCTCTCTTCGTTCCGAACTTCTTCTCTGGAGACGCGACGTCATTGCGCGCCTTCCTAACCTTTGATGAGGAGTACCCGCTTGATTGGTGGCGGTATGACGATACGCGCGTCACGCTCTCAGTGCGTGACGTGGTCATCGAGCACGCTGATACGCTCCCGCGCATCCGTGCAGTCATTGAAAACCCCTCAACGAATCGGTACAAGAATATACCGGTGGTCATCACCGTCTTTGATGAGAAGGACAATGCTATTGCAGCCTCCCAGACGGTGGTGCCAACGCTCGCCTCTGAGGGAAGAGCAGACCTTATCTTTACCTGGAACGCGCCATTTGCGGGTACGGCCGTTCGCGAAGAAATACTCCCCATCCTGCCTGAGCCGTCATGACCGAGTTTGGTGCACGTGCGGTCTCGGGACTCCAGGGCTCCTGGACGCTGCTTGCGGTCCCGCTCGCGCTGTCGTTTCTCGGACTGCTCACCATGCACACCTTCGGGGAAGGATCTCTCGCACCCCGGCAGCTCCTTTGGATAGGGTTAGGAGCGTTGGCCTTCACCATCTGTGCTTCGCTCGACATGCATTTCCTGAGGCGGACCTCGGTGATTATCGTGGGGTACATTGGTGTGCTTTTTCTCTTGGTTGCGCTCTTGCTTATTGCTCCTGAGATTTCGGGAGCGAAGTCCTGGTTCTCCTTCGGCGCGTTCTCCTTCCAGCCAGCTGACCTCGCAAAGATTGTGTTCATTGCGCTCATGGCGAAATACTTCTCGCGTCGGCATATGGAAATAGGCCACGTCTTCCACATCATTCTCTCCGGTGTGTATGCGGCGCTTCCGATGGTTCTCATCTTGCTTCAGCCTGACCTTGGTACTGCGGTCATCATGGGAGCGGTGTGGTTTGGCATCGTGCTCGTGTCCGGTATTTCAAAGAAGCACTTAGCAATTGCACTTGTGCTTGGTGCAGTGCTAGCCGCAGGTCTGTGGTCTTTCGGTCTCCATGACTACCAGCGTACGCGCATCATCTCCTTCTTGAATCCAGCTGCGGACATACACGGCAGTGGCTACAACGCGTACCAGGCGGTGGTGGCCGTAGGGTCTGGTGAGCTCTTGGGAAAGGGGATTGGGTACGGTACGCAAAGCAAGCTACGGTTCCTTCCTGAATATGAGACAGACTTTATTTTCGCAGCGTTCGCGGAGGAGTGGGGGTTTGTCGGTATTGTGTTCGTGCTTCTCTTGTTCGGGTTACTCCTATTCCAGTTACTCTCGATTGCGCGCAGGTCCGCAACTAACTTCGACGCGCTCTTCACTATCGGCGTCGTGGTGCTGCTGACGGCGCACTTCTTCATACATGTGGGCATCAACCTGGGACTGCTTCCGGTTACCGGAACGACTATCCCGTTTATGAGCTACGGCGGCTCGCACATACTCATGGAATTCACTGCGCTTGGTATTGTCGCGTCACTGGCCAAGCATGCGCGCAGCGTTCCTCGCGATAGAGCTGGTCAGGAGTACGAGGGCTAGTAGAGCGCGGCCGTCTCTTCAATCATTTCCGTTAGGAGGTAGCAAGTAGGCGGTGTGGCGGCATTCACCCCTTTTTTCTTTAAGGAAATCACTGCTTGCACGATAGCGTTTGGACGACGTGGTGGTACCAGTATGCCCGTGCCGTAGCGCTCGAGTATCTCCGGAATGCCGCCAACATCAGAGGCAACGATGGGGCGTCCAGCAATGCTTGCTTCAAGAAGTGCATACGGCAGTCCTTCCTTGAGAGAAGGGAGGAGGAAGACATCGAAGGCCGCGAGGTAGGAGCGCGCATCGGGAACAAAGCCGGTGAAGTGAACGGAGTCCGCGACGTTAAGCTCGCGCGCCAAGTGCACGAGCACTTTCTTCAATTCACCATCGCCAAGGATAACGTAGTGGTCAGCGAATCCGCGCTGCTTGAGGGACGCGAAGGCGCGTATGCCGTACTCGAGTCCTTTGTTGTTGGTGAGTTCAGCGATGGTGCCGATGACATAGGCTTCTTCAGGGATATTGCCGAGAAGTGCACGGGCGTCACAGTGTGTCTTCATGCTGAAGTTCTCCAGACCAAGAGGAATGTGTTTGACTTGCGGAAGCTGGCCCAGCACTGTCTTCTTGTCTGCCTTCGATACGACAATAGTGACGTGGGAGAGAAGTACGGTTACCAAGGACGCGAGCCAGATGAGTACGGAGCGGCGGTAGGAGCCAGGCTCGCGGTACGGCCATCCGTGTACCGTGAACACAATGCGCTTCACTCCCTCAAGTCTGCCCGCGAGCGCACCGAGACCTGCAGCCTTTGAGCTGTTGAGGTGGAGTGCGTCGGGTTTGAGATGCCGGATAATGGCACGCAGTTCCTTGAAGGCCTGCCACTCCTGCCCGAGTGAGATATCGCGTACGAGCGAAGGAATCACGATGACCTCGATGCCTGCTGCTTCGAGTCCGGAAGCCAAGAGTCCGGTTGCGTTCCCTGGAAGGCCTGCACCCCCGAGGGCGACGGTGACCTTCGCTCCTTTCCCGACCATGGCGGTTGCGAGGGCGTAGACGTAGGCTTGGGCGCCTCCCCAGCCTGATTTGGTAATCACGAAGAGTATCTTCTTGTCGTTCATGGCTTGCACAGTAGTATAACCGCGCCCGGGCCCTCAAAGGCGCACCTTTACAGGTGTTTCAGGCGTTATAGTATCCGCATACATGGCCTCAGTGCGCCGCGAAACCGGGTTCCTCATTATCGGCGACCTTATCTTACTGGTCGCCTCTTTGTGGATAGCCCTTACCCTTAGGACTTTTACACCCCCCTCCGCCGCTTATTTCTACGAGCACCTCATCGTCTTCGTCTACGTCTTCCTGATTTCGCTCCTCGTGTTCTTTGTTGCCGGCCTCTATGAGCGGCACGCGCGCTTGGTGAAGCGCGTTATCGGTACGCGCATTCTTGGTGCACAGATTGCTAACACGGTGGTGGCCTCAGTGTTGTTCTTTGTTTTACCGGGCCCACTTGAGCCAAAGACCATCCTCGGTCTCTACCTCATCGTCTCCGTTATCCTCGTGAGTTGCTGGAGGTTCTTCCTCGCCCCACACATCTCTGCGGGGACGCAGGAGAAAGCAATTCTTGTTGCGACGGGGGAGGAAGCAAAGGAACTTGCCGGGGAACTCTCGCACAATCGCAAGTACTATGTCGAGATTGCAGAGTACATCGACACAAAGACGATGGAGAGCTCGGATATCGTTTCCCGGGTTGAGAAAGGGTTGAAGGAAGGCGCGTCGCTTCTCATTCTTGACCGGAGTGCGCGCGCGACCGAAGGACTGCTTGCGCTCTACGGACTTTTCTCGCGCCAGACGTCGCTGGTTGAGTTCTCCTCGTTTTATGAGGATATCTTTGATCGCGTACCGCTTGGGCACGTTGATGACGCATGGCTGCTTGCGAACCTCCCGAAACGCCAGATGGCCTATGACGCCGGGAAAGCGCTCTTTGATCGCGTTCTAGGCGCACTCGGACTTGTGGTGGCACTTATCTTTATTCTGCCCGCAGCGCTTACGGTGTCGCTTTCAGGCGGTACTCCCTTTATCTCGCATGAACGCATCGGTCGGGGAGGGAAGCGCTTCAAGATATACAAGATGCGCACCATGCTCTTTGACGATCATGGGGACCCAGATGCCCAGAGAGAGAACCGCGTGACGGCAGTCGGAGCGTTCCTCCGAAAGACGCGCATTGATGAGCTCCCCCAGCTTTGGAACGTGCTTAAGGGTGACCTCTCGTTCGTGGGCCCACGCCCGGAGCTTCCAAAGATTGCGGAGGTGTATGAGCGTGAAATCCCGTACTATGGCGCCCGCCACCTCGTTACCCCAGGCCTTTCCGGTTGGGCGCAGATCTGGCACCAGGACCCTCCGAGGGGCCCGGCAGACGTAGAAAGGACTCGCCGGAAGCTCTCCTTCGACTTATACTATTTAAAGCATCGGTCCCCGGGCATTGATATGGCGATTGCACTTAAAACCTTACGGGCACTTCTGTCGTTCTCAGGTACATAGAAACCAACCAATATGTCTACCACCACAAAGAAGGCCGTAGTTACCGGAGGCGCCGGATTCATCGGCTCCCATATTACTGATGCACTCCTCGCTGAGGGCTATGAGGTGCATGTCATCGACAACCTCTCCGGAGGGAAGCGCGAGCAGGTGCCAGAGGGTGCTATGTTCCACGAGCTCGATGTGCTTGATACCAAGGCGATTACACCGATTCTCCAGGGCGCAGAAGCGGTCTTTCATGAAGCGGCGCTCCCGCGCGTGCAGTTCTCCATCGATTACCCGCTTGAGTCCCACGCTGCAAACGTGAACGGCACGGTCTCGGTGTTGGTAGCTTCCAAGGATGCTGGCGTGAAGCGCGTTGTGTATGCCGCTTCTGGTTCCGCCTATGGCTACCAGCCAGTCCTTCCGTTCCGGGAGGATATGCCTGCCAATCCGGTAAACCCGTATGGTCTCCAAAAACATATTGGCGAACTCTATTCGAAAATCTTTGCAGACATCTTTGGACTTGAGACGGTGGCACTTCGCTACTTCAACGTCTACGGCCCTCGCATGGATCCTTCGGGTCCCTACGGTCTTGCCATCGCAAAGTTCCTCGAGCAAAGGAGCCAAGGAAAGCCGCTTACGATCGTTGGCGACGGCGAGCAGACTCGCGACTTCACGCACATCCGGGATATCGTGCGTGCGAACGTGGCCGCTATGAAGAGCCCGAAGGTAGGGAAGGGAGAAGTCATCAATATAGGAACAGGTCGTAACGTCACCGTGAACTTCCTCGCTGACCTTATTGGGGGAGACGAGCGCGTGACGCTTCCGGCTCGCCAAGAGGCTCAGCATGCACTTGCAGACGTGACGAAGGCAAAAGAACTCCTCGACTGGGAACCAACGGTAACGCTCGAGCAGGGAATTGAGGAGCTTAAACGCGAGTGGGGAATCTCATGATGGTCGACGGCCGAGCTATTGCATCTCAAATTCTTTCCGAGGTGAAGGCTTCGCTTTCAACGACGCCGGTGGTGCGCGCGATTGTGGTGAAGCCCTCACCAGCTACGCAGTCGTATTTGAGAATTAAGACCGCTCGGGCCGAGGAAGGGGGTATGACGCTTGAGGTGGTGCGACTTCCAGACGATGCGACGGAAGACGACATCATCAAGGCCGTGAACGCTCCGGGCGCCGATTCAGTTATCGTGCAGCTTCCGATACCTGAACAGTTGGATTGGACACGAGTGCTCAACGCCATCCCTCTTGATAAGGATGCTGACGTGCTTTCGGAGACTGCGTACGCGCGCTTCATGGATAACGTGCCGGGTGCGCTGGTGCCACCTGTCGCTGCGGGTATCGCAGAGATTCTTGCGCGCAGTGGTGTAGAGGTCGCAGGGAAAAAGACGGTGGTCGTGGGGAAGGGAAAGCTCGTGGGGCTTCCAACTGGCACACTGCTTTCCCGCATGGGTGCAGCTGTTTCGTACGTGGTGAAGGAAACGTCTGAAGAAGAGAAGCTCGCGCTCCTCAAGGACGCAGACATGGTGATTTCAGGCGCGGGTGCCGCACACATCATCCGTCCGGAGATGGTGAAGGAGGGAGCGGTGCTTGTGGATGCTGGTACGAGCGGCTCAGGTGGAGCTGTGTCAGGCGACATGCACCCGGACTGCGCTCAGAAGGCGAGTATCTTTACCCCCGTTCCAGGAGGCGTGGGTCCCGTTGCGGTGGCCTGCTTGTTTAAGAATACCGCCCGGTTGCTCGGAAAGAGCTAGTTTGCATACTGTTCGGAAAGACGTACACTAGCCCCCATGCGTATTGCACAGGCAATCATCGTCCTCCTCATCGCTGGGGCAATCGGCTGGTTCGCGCTCACGACCAACGGTCCCCAGTCCTCCTTTCCCATCCGTCTTGGTCTCGACCTTGCTGGCGGTACTGAGCTTATCTATCGGGCTGACACTGCGGGTATTGTCGGTGACAAGCAGGGAGCCCTTGATGCGCTTCGCGAAGTCATTGAGCGCAGAGTAAACGTCTTCGGTGTCGCAGAACCTTTGGTGCAGCTTGAGCGTTCAAGCGCGGTTGCTGGTGCACAGGAAGACCGTCTTCTCGTTGAGCTTCCCGGTGTCACTGATGTGAAGGCGGCCGTTGATGCCATTGGCGCAACGCCTCTTCTTGAGTTCCGTCTTGCTGACGGTGTTGCTGATAGTACGGGTACCTTTGCTGCAACGGGACTCACGGGCCAGTTCCTTAAGAGCGCAGAGCTCCAGTTTGGAGGAGGGGATGCAGGAAGGCTCGCAAATGAGCCAATCGTGGTGCTCCACTTCACTGACGAGGGAGCGAAGATGTTTGAGGAAATCACCCGAAAGAATGTCGGCCGCTCCCTCGGCATCTTCCTTGATGGTGAACCTATTTCTACTCCCGTTATCCGAGAGGTAATTGCCGGCGGTACTGCAACCATCAGCGGCACCTTCACCCCCGAGGAAGGACGTGATCTCGTTGAGAACCTTAACTTCGGTGCACTTCCGGTGCCTATCGAGCTCGTCTCAAGCAACACCGTTGGTCCAACGCTCGGCGCTGGCTCGTATCAGGCAGGACTTGATGCAGCCGCCTTCGGCTTCCTGTTGGTCGCTCTGTTCATGATTATTTGGTACCGCCTCCCAGGACTTGTCTCGATAGCCGCGCTCGTTATTTATGTGCTCGCTACGGTCGCACTTATTAAGTTCATCCCAGTGACGCTCACTGCGTCGGGCATTGCTGCGCTCATCATCTCGATTGGTATGGCGGTGGATGCCAACGTGCTTATCTTCGAGCGTATGAAGGAAGAGCTCCGGGCAGGGAAGGGGCCGCGTGAGGCCGCAAAGATTGGATTTGGTCGCGCCTGGCCTGCCATTCGCGATGGACACTTCACCACGCTCATCTCTTCTATCATCCTCTTCTGGCTCGGTACGTCCTTGGTGAAAGGCTTTGCCCTCGTGTTCGGGCTCGGCGTCATCATCTCGCTCATCTCAGCGGTCTTCATGTCGCGCGTCTTCCTCTTTGCTATCCTCCCCGAGGAAGGGGGGAAGATTTGGAAGTTTTTGACTAGTAGCGGATTCCACCTCAAATAATATGTTTATCATCAAATACCGCGCGTTCTTCTTGTGGCTCACCGGGGCATTCCTTGCGGTAGCTATCGGTGCCATTGTCTTTCTCGGTCTTCCGCTCTCAATTGATTTCACCGGCGGCTCACTCATCGAAGTGGAGTACCAGACTGAGCGCCCTGACATCCTGACGCTTAAGGAGCAGGTCTCCGTAGTCCCACTGGGCGAGGTATCGCTTCGTGAAAGTGGTGAGCGTGGCGTAGTGCTTCGTTCGCGCACCCTTTCTCCTGAGGAGCACGACGCGGTTATTGCCGCGCTTTCTCAAGGCGGTACGAATCCGGTGACGGAACTTCGCTCAAACTCAATTGGTCCTTCTATGGGATCAGAACTCGCCATCAAGGCGCTCTACGCCCTCGGTGCAGTCATCTTGACCATCATGCTCTACATCGCGTGGGCATTCAGGAAGGTCTCAAAGCCAGTACCGTCCTGGGGGTACGGCATCATCGTGGTGCTCATGCTCATGATAGATATCATCGTGCCGACAGGTTTTTATGCCATTCTCGCTCACTACACGGGAGCGCAGGTAGACGTACTCTTCGTCGTCGCACTCCTCGCACTTCTTGGCTATTGCGTTAACGACGTCATCGTCATCTTCGACCGCATCCGTGAACACCTCAAATTGAACGAGGAGAAGAATATAAAGGAAGAGTTCGAAGTCACCATCGGGAAATCAATTGACGAGACGATGGGCCGTTCGATTAACACCGCCCTTACGGTGGTGCTCGCCCTTCTCGCCATTATCTTCTGGGGTCCTGAAGTTACCCGCAATTTCGCCCTCACCATCTTCGTCGGTGTCGTCATCGGTACGTTCTCTTCCATCTGCCGTTCCGCACCGCTTCTTATTCCTCTAGTAAAAGTATTCGCTAAAAAGTCATAGCGTATGCCAGCAGGTGAGCTTGGAGACCCGCGACCACAACGTTCTTCGGCAGAGATCAAAAAAGAGCTGCAGGTATTTAAGTTGATGGATCTTGATCCTGCACGCACGCTGCGGCTGATTATTGAATATATAGATTCCTACGGAGCGTTCGTTCCGGTTGATTTGCACGAGGACATCAAGACATTCAGCGACCATGTTTTGATGGCGTATGCCCAGGTGGTTAATAAACTTAGCGCCTATTCGGGCTCACCTACCCCCACCAAAGAAATGTTGTTGCAGATGCTCAATGACATGCAAATGTTGGGCAATCATCTCGCGCTGTTGTCGCAGAACACCGACGTGCGCCAGATTCGTATGGCACTCGTGCGCATGCGCGAGTCCTTCGAGCATCACCGTCCGTAGCTTCTGCTACACTGTCCTCATGATTCTTGGCATCACCGGAACTATTGGAGCGGGGAAGGGGACCCTCGTTGACTACCTCGTAACGCAGAAGGGCTTCGAGCACCACTCAGTGCGGGAGTTTTTACTTGAAGAGATTAAGAAGCGCGGGCTTCCCGAACATCGTGGTTCCATGCGCGACGTAGGCAACGAGCTTCGGCGGGAGCATCATCCGGCGCATGTCGTTGAGACGCTCCATAAACGAGCGGGGGCGAATGCCATCATAGAGTCCGTTCGTACGGTAGGGGAGGCGGAGTTCCTTAAGGCGCTTGGCGCGTCTATTGTCGCCATTGATGCAGACAAGAAGTCTCGCTATGACCGCGCGGTAGCTCGCGGCTCTTCAACTGACAAGGTTACCTTCGAGCAGTTTGTAGAGGAAGAGGACCGAGAGATGGCCTCAACTGAGCCCTGGGACATGAACGTTTTTGCGGTGATGGACATGGCGGACTTCCGTATACAAAACGATGGCACTGAAGCAGAACTCCACGCAAAGATTGATGAGATGCTCGCAACACTAGGTAGCTAATATGTGGCAGGACTACGTACTTGTTCTGATGCAGCTCATGTTCTGCTTTACGCTCGTGCCGATGCTCTTTCATAAGGAGAAGCCACCACTTCTCTCAAGTGTTCCCACAGGCATTGCCTTGCTGGTAATCGCGTTCGTGTACGCAACACTCAACCTGTGGCTTGCCGCAGCAGGGAGCGCTGTTGTTGGACTGCAGTGGCTCGCGCTGGTGTACCAGCGTTTGACTAAGAAATAGTCGTTCCAGCGAACGTTTGTCCGTCGAGGTACTTCTCGAACTCATCGAGGTTTGCACCATTCATGATGGCGACCTCGAGTTTAAGGGACTCGGCCTCTTTAGCAGCGATAGGGTCAAACGGGGAAGAGAGGCCCGGGTCCCAATCCTTTGGAATAAGGGCGCGGAAGTCGCTCCAGGAAATAGTTTCAAACTTCTTTGCCTCTGGGTTGGTGCGCGGGTCCTTCTCGTAGACGTAATCAATGTTGGAGAGGTTCACCATTTTCTTTGCACCAATCTTTTTTGCAGCAAGCACGGAGCAGTAGTCAGTAGACCATCCTGGTTTCCATCCAGAACCGATGATGACGGGGTCGCTTGCTCTCAGCGACTTCGTTGGATCCTTTACGATGCGGTCGCGTGAGTATTCAGAAAAGATGGTGCGCATGAGGTGCGCGTTGAGACGTGTGGAGTGGATGCCGATCCAGTCAGCATCCTCGCTTGAGAGGTCACCGCGTGCTTCTTTTGCCGCGTCCTGGTAACGGCGCGCGAGCTTACCACCGCCGGTGACGATGTAGAAGGAGAAACCTTCCTTGACCTTGCGCAGGATGAGCTCACGAAAACGGAATAGGAAATTAACGTCGATCTGGTCCGGAACGATCAAGGATCCTCCGACTGATACAACGACATACTCGCGCTTTGGTAGCGTTAGGCGCATAAGGCCAAGGTGTGACGGCTCCTAGTACTATACGCCTATGAGGGGGAAAGGCAACGTTATACCCAGTATCCACAGGGTTTTAGCCCATTTGACAGGGGTAGGAGGGGCCTGTAATATCAACCGACTGCTCCCTTCTGTCCTTAGATGGGTGGGGGCATTTTGACGCTCTTCGACAATTTAATAAAACTAGTAATCACTAGAGCAAAAGGTAAGGAAAGGAAACAAGTGAATTCTTGTGTTCCGCCTATTCTTAATGAGAGTTTGATCCTAGCTCAGGATGAATGCTGGCGACGTGGATAAGGCATGCAAGTCAAGGGGACCGCAAGGTAACCGGCAGACGAGGTAGTAACACGTAGGTACTCCCCCCGAAGTCTGGAATAGCTCGTCGAAAGACGGGGTAATACTAGATGGTCACGAAAGTGTAAAGATTTATCGCTTCGGGAGAGGCCTGCGCAATATCAGCTAGTTGGTAAGGTAACGGCTTACCAAGGCTACGACGTTTAGGGGAGCTGAGAGGCTGACCCCCACCGATGGGACTGAGACACGGCCCATACTCCTACGGGAGGCCGCAGTCGAGAATCTTCCGCAATGGACGAAAGTCTGACGGAGCGACGTCGCGTGATGGACGAAGTACTTCGGTACGTAAACATCTTTTATGTGGGACGAAATTATTGACGGTACCACATGAATAAGGGGCTCCTAACTCTGTGCCAGCAGGAGCGGTAATACAGAGGCCCCAAGCATTATCCGGAATCACTGGGCGTAAAGGGTGTCGAGGCGGCTATGTTAGTCTTCCGTAAAATCCGTGGGCTCAACCTACGGTCGGCGGGGGAAACGGCATAGCTTGAGAGCAAAAGAGGTGCATGGAACTCACGGTGTAGGGGTGAAATCCGTTGATATCGTGGGGAACACCAAAGGCGAAGGCAGTGCACTGGTTTGTTTCTGACGCTCACACACGAAAGCCAGGGTAGCGAACGGGATTAGATACCCCGGTAGTCCTGGCCCTAAACGCTGCTCGCTCGTTCTACGGAGTATCGACCCTCTGTGGGACTAAGCTAACGCGGTAAGCGAGCCGCCTGGGTAGTACGATCGCAAGATTAAAACTCAAAGGAATAGACGGGGACTCGCACAAGGGGTGGATCATGTGGCTTAATTCGTCGACAAGCGAAGAACCTTACCCGGGCTAGAAATGCAGCTGCACGCCTCTTGAAAAGGAGGAAGCCTTCGAGGGTGCTGCACAGGTGATGCATGGTCGTCGTCAGTTCGTGGCTTGAGCTGTTCCCTTCAGTGGGGTAACGAACGCAACCCTCGTTGTCTGTTACTTATGTCAGGCGAGACTGCCCCCTCACGGGGGAGGAAGGTGAGGATGACGCCAGATCAGCATGTCCCTCTGATGCCCGGGGCCGCACACGTGATACAATGGTTGGGACAAAAGGACGCAAGACCGTAAGGTGGAGCAAATCCCAAAACCCAACCCCAGTACGGATAGAGGTCTGCAACCGACCTCTTGAAGCCGGAATCCCTAGTAATCGTAGGTCAGCCATACTACGGTGAATACGTTCTCGAGTCTTGTACTCACCGCCCGTCAACTCAAGGAAGTTGGGGGTACCCAAAATCTTCTCTCGTAGAGGACTACGGTAAACTCAATGACAGGGAGTAAGTCGTAACAAGGCACGGGTAGCGGAAGCTGCTCGTGGAACATATCCAATCGGAACCGATGTTGCCCGAAAGGCACATCATCGTCGATCATCGAAAGATGGAGAGTTAGTGGACGTCTCTAAACGCCACTCGGATGCCAGATAACGTACCCTGGTGTACATATTGAAGCGCTCAATTGACGCTTCAAAGGTACGAATAGGCGGAACACAAGAGCATACTTGTTCCTCCACACCTTTTGCTAAATGATACAAACCCCCGGACGGGGGTCTTATTGTGCGGGGACTGCTGCAAGTGCAAGGCGCTGCACACATCGTTTCCAGATGCGTACCTTGTTTTTATGCCGTCGATATTTTTCTTCGACAGTAGACTGCCTCACTTGGCGGAGGCGTTTCGGTTCCCGTGCTCGTGCGCGGCGAATCATCTCTATAGGTAAGTATATACAGGGTGGGAGATGGAGCAAACATGAACTGGAACCCCCTGGGGATTTCTGGTAGTATCCCTGAACT